>CANFOP010000029.1 GCA_947448685.1 Chitinophagaceae bacterium
ACAGTACCACAGGCACTTATACTGGCAGAGGGGTTGATAACAAAGCGGTTTCATTTGGTTTTGGATGTGCGGCGGGAGCTAAATTTTTAGCAAGGAACGGGTATATTGGAGAGTTATATTTGGGTGGCGGCAGATTATTTGGAAATACAATTATAGGTGGTTATCCAAGAATCGGTTTTTCAGTAGGAAAGCGTTTTTAATATTATACATCTCGTCGAATTTGTATTGAAAAATTAATCACTATTTTGATGAAAAAAAATATACTGATTGTAATTCTTGGCTTATTTTCCAGTCAGCTAAAATCACAAGACATACTTATTCTAAAAAATGGCGACTCACTAAAAACCAATATTATTGAGGTGGGTATCAATGATATTACCTATAAGAAGTTCGATACAACTTCAAGCAACCCTAACTATAAAATATTGAAGTCTTCAGTTATTGCCATATATTACCCCAATGGCACAAAAGATATTTTTTCGGCCTCAAATCGCAGGTTGGATACTTCAAAAGAACAAATTCAAAATTTTATTTTGAAAGGGTATGCAGACGCCAAAAAATATTACAAAGGCTATAAAACTGTTGCGACTATAACATTTGCTTCCAGTTTATATTCTCCTGTTCTGGGCTTGATTCCAGCCGCTGTTAGTTCTTTCTCGGCTCCCGAATACCAAAATTTAGGTTTCCCGGAAGAATCTCTAATGTCAAATCCAGATTATAAATACGGATACATACATAAAGCCAAAAGAATCAAACAACAAAAAGTATGGAAAAACTGGCTCATTCCTACTTCCATTTGGGTAGGTGCCATAACGGTCATTACTTTTGCTCTTTCGGGTAATAGATTGATTCCTTGATCAACGGGTATATGTTTTTCAAAAACTAAAAATCCTTTTTTACTTGAATGTATGACCAAGCCAAAAAAGGCAGTAAAATATAAGCAGATAGCCACCACCAATTTCCCGCTGTCATATAAATAATCAAAGCCAAAACAGTCAGGTAAATAGGGTAAAAAACAAACAACATCCCAACTAACACTGAATCATAATGGTCGCTGTTGCCTGCTTTTTTTCGGCAAAAAGATCGAATCGGCATATAAAGAGGTGCATGAATCCATTTTCCTACAATAGATGGGATGAATAAGATTTTTGTTTGCAATGAATGTTGCTTTACAGAAAATTTGTTTTGAATTCCTTCCATATCATTTGAATCAAAATGATGAACCAAACGAATGAGTTCATTTTTCAATTTATCATTGAAGTTTTTAACCGCATATCCGTCAAATTTTTGAATATCAATATCTTGTTGTTTGAATGGATGGCCAAAATTGATTTCTACATTTTTTCCAAACGATCTGAAAGAATGATAATTGATGCCTGCAGGTAAAATTGTCAATTCAATGCCATCTTCCCAACTGCTAAAAGCCAGTCTGGCTGTGCCTTTTTTCAAAGATCTCAGTTTCCATTCATTGATGCACAAGCCCTCACTGAAGATAAGGACAATGCCATTTTTTCTAAAAATATCTCTGCACTTTGCAAACGTATCATAGTTGTTATTCAAATTTTCAGCGCCTTCACTGATTCTGTATACCGGCAATATGTTTAATTTGTCGAGGATGGCGCTTATGAAATTATTTTTAAAAGAGTCACCTCTTGCCAAAGAATAGATTGGCTTTTTAAAAATAGTAGCGAGAATAACAGCATCCAGAAAGGAGTTGGGGTGATTACATGCAATTAATAAAGGGCCATTCAGAGATAACATTTCTTTATTATTGACAGTGACTTTTCTGCAATAAATCTTAATGGCTGCTTTTGCAGGTATTTTAATTAAGTTAAATAGCAAACGGCTGAAATTGGATGATTATTAATTAAGTTGAGGGTCTAAAGGATAGTTAACCAACTCTTTGTAATCCGGTCCCATCTGCAAAATGCTTTCTTTCCAAACAGATTCCGGGGATGTTTTAAAAATGATGTTGTCATTCGATTTACTTTTAAGCCAGCTTTTTTCTTTTAACTCTTCATTTAGTTGACCTTTCCCCCAACCGCTGTACCCGATGAAAAATTTGATTTTATCAAGATCGAGCAGATTATTTGAAACAAGTTCTTTAACCTGATCAAAATCACCACCCCAGTAAATAGTTTCCGATATTTTTTCACAACATTTTATAAGTTGAGGGTATTTATGAATGAAATGAATACTGTCTAATTCTACAGGGCCTCCTACAAAAACAGGAATATTATTTTCACCTATGCCGCTTACCAATTGAGTCAGCGAATGAGTAAATTTTTTGTTGAGAGCAAACCCTACACTTCCGTCTTTGCTATGGCTGCACAAAAATATAACTGACCTTTTGAAATGATCATCTTTAAGAAATGGGTCTGCAATCAGTAACATGTTTTCTCTGATGGTTATCATTTTTCTAAAATAGTTATTTATTTATAAAGAAATAAATAAATGCGGATTCTTTTTATTTTTTGAAACGTTAAAGTTTTGCATTTGAAAATTCAATAACTTGGGAATAGCAAATCTCTGCATATTTTTGTCATTCAAAAAAAACAATGAAAAGGGTTTTTCCGGTAATAACAGTTTTGATAAGTCTTTCATTATTTGGATTGATATACTTTCAGTTCATTTGGCTTACGTCAGCTCGTAATACCAAGGAAAAACAACTTAGAGAAAATATTTTCCTGGCCACTACCGAGGCAGCAGAAAAGTTGATGGAAAACAAATCAGATTTTTTATCATTGAATAAAAATAAAGACTTGAATTTTTCCAATGAGAAATTAAAGATGGATATCCTAAGACCATCTGTGATTCAGCGATTTACAAAGGATGAAATAAGTGCAGTCATCAAAAAGTCTTTTGATAAGAGGCTTTTGCAGGGTATACATTTTGAGTTTGCTGTGTCAGACAATAGTATTACGGGTGAGCAAGTGCAAAGTGATCAGTTTTTTAAATATTTCATTGACTCCACTCATAACACAAATGTAGCCATCCCACTAACGCCTCCGCCTGGCAGCATGTATGAAAATCTTGCGAAAGAAGAATTTTTAGTTGTTATTGTTCCGCATCAAAGTACCATAGTTTTCAAAGAAATACTATGGTTTATTATAGTGTCTGTATTGTTTACTATGATAATCATCACTGCATTTTTTATTACCATTAAAGCGTTGCTAAGACAAAAAAAACTCAGTGAAATCAAGTCTGATTTCATTAACAATATGACCCATGAATTCAAAACACCACTGGCAACAATTTCTTTGGCGGTAGATGCATTGAAGAATGACAAGGTGTTTACAGATAAGGATAAGCATAGTTACTTTACAGATATCATAAAAGAAGAAAACAAGCGCATGAACAAGCAGGTGGAGACCATTTTGCAAGCCGCATTGTTTGACAAGCAAGAAATTCAATTGAACAATAAACTAATTTCAGCACATTCATTGATTCAATTTGCTGCCAATAACATCAAGCTTCCTTTGGAAGAAAGGAAAGGAAATATAGAAATTGATTTCAAAGCAACATCCGATACAATTGAAGGAGATGAACTTCATTTTGTAAACATTATCAATAATCTGCTTGAAAATGCTGTTAAGTATTCAAAAGAAAATGGTCTGCTCATCAAGATAATGACTGAAAACAGCGGCAGCAAATTAATTATCAAAGTTTCAGACAATGGTATTGGAATGAGCAGAGAAACATTAAAGAGAATTTTTGAAAAGTTTTACAGAGCACATACCGGTAATATTCACAACGTAAAAGGCTTTGGACTTGGCTTAAACTATGTAAAATCGATTGTCGAGGCGCATAAAGGAACCATCAAAGCGGAAAGTAATGTAGGTGTTGGATCTACCTTTATCATTACTTTACCACTTGCTCACTAGTTGTCTTTCACTCAGTTTGACTGACTTACTCACAATTATCCAGGGTTATCCACAGGTATTCACATCTTAAACTCAAAAAAACCTTGATTTTTGATGAAAACATCAATAAAATCAGGCAATATACATTTGTGGATAAATATCTTCAATCAATTATGTGTTATAAAGTGGGAAATTGTGTTAATTTGTGTTGATTATTTAAAAACAAACCCAAACCCCCATTATGATAGGTTTCATAGGCGAATATGAGTCTACTGTGGATGCAAAAGGAAGATTTCTCCTTCCATCTGGTTTTAAAAAGCAGATGCCGGAATCGGAGAAAACTCAATTTGTTCTGAACAGGGGTTTTGAAAAATGCCTTACCCTCTATCCCATCCAAAGTTGGAACCCTTTATTTGAAAAAATCAGCCAATTAAACGATTTCGATCCTAAAGTTAGGGAGTTCAGACGTTATTTTTTGAATGGAGCCATTCAAATTGAACTTGATTCTGCAGGAAGGTTGTTGTTACCTAAGAGCTTGATGGAATATGCAGGCCTTGAAAAAGATATTGTTTTGGTATCTGCTGTTAACAAATTGGAAATATGGGATAAGTCTAAATATCAACAGTTCTTTGATGCTATGTCATCTGATGATTTCAGCAGTCTGGCAAATGATGTGATGAATAATAAGTCTCACAATTTGAATTCATAACCTTTATGCCGAATGCTTCTATAAATAATTCGGATGGTATGACATCAAATGAAAATGAATCTGTCTATCATATTCCGGTCTTGTTGAATGAAGCAATTGAAGCCTTGGCGATAAAATCCGATGGCGTATATGTGGACTGTACTTTTGGTGGTGGTGGACATAGCAGAGAGATCTTAAAAAGACTTGGTGCAAATGGAAAGTTGTTTGTTTTTGATCAGGACAGTGATGTTTGTCCAAATATTCCGAATGATGATAGGGTAGTATTTATACAGCAAAACTTCAGACACATCGGAAGGTTTTTAAGGGTAAACAAGTGTTTGAATGTTGATGGTATTCTTGCGGATTTAGGTGTATCAAGCCATCAGTTTGATGAGCCTGAAAGAGGGTTTTCAATAAGATTTGACGCTGCTTTGGATATGAGGATGGATACAAGGCAGACTTTGACAGCTGCCAAGATCATTGAAACATATACAGAACATCAATTGCACAAGTTATTTGAGAAGTATGGGGAAGTTACCAATGCAAAAACACTGGCAAGACTTATTGTAGAAAAACGAAATACTGTTTCTATAAATACCATATCAAAATTGAAGCAAGTGATTCAGCCAATTGTAAAAGGTAAACCCAATAAGTATTTTGCACAGGTCTTTCAAGCATTGAGAATTGAGGTGAATGATGAAATTGGCGCACTGAAAGAATTGCTGCAACAGTCTGTCAGTTTCCTTAAAGCCGAAGGAAGAATTGCTGTTATAACTTTTCATTCTTTAGAAGATAGAATAGTAAAGAATTTTTTTAAATGGGGTTCTATTGAAGAGATTGTGAAAGATGATGTATATGGAGTTGGTCCGAAAAATCCTTTTGAAGTAATAACCAGAAAGCCAATAGAGGCAAATGAAAGCGAGGTGAAAATAAATCCCCGTTCAAGAAGTGCCAAATTGCGAATAGCAAAAAAAATTGATTAACATGAGTTCATCTGTACATAAAAAAGATTTGCCATCAAACGAAAAGTTTGAACTCAGGAAATATTTTAATTATGCCAACATTGTTAAAAATATTCCTTTCATCCTTTTCTTGTCAGGACTCGCTATTCTTTATATATATAACGGACACTATTCAGATAAGTTGACTCGTAAAATCAGTGAAAGCGAGAAAAATGTGAGGGAGCTCGAATACGAATATAAAACAATTAAAAGTGAAGTAATATTCAGAAGTAAGGCAAGCGAATTGTTAAAAGTGGTTGAGCCAATTGGTTTGAAGGAGGTTAAAGAATCTCCTATGCTGCTTAATGATTCAACAAATATTGATAAGCATTGAGTTGTTTTATAGTTTTTAGATTGAGGGTTACTAATAATTTAATATAGGTTGAGTCAATGGAAATTAAAAAAGATATTTTATGGAGAGTGTATTTATGCTTTCTGATAATAATTCTCCTTGGAATAGTTGTATTAGGTAAGGTTTTTTATATTCAAACAGCCGAGGGGAAATATTGGAAAAGTATGGATGACAGTTTACATCTGAAGTATGTACCTATCAACGCAGAAAGAGGAAGTATATATAGTGAAGATGGCAATATACTCAGTACTTCTATACCTGTTTTTGACATATATGTTGATTTTGGAGCAGGCGGATTGAGAGAAAAAAATGGCAAGCGTTTTAAGGATAATATTGATTCACTGAGTTTTTGTTTAAGTCAATTGTTCAAAGATAAAAATCCTGAAGTATATAAAAATGAATTTGAGGTAGCCTTTAAAAACATTGATCGTTACTATCTCCTTAAAAGAAAAATTTCTTTCGAAGAATTTCAACAGTTAAGAGATTTTCCACTTGTAAGACTGGGAAGAAATAAAAGTGGTTTTATTTTCGATGCAAGAGATAAAAGAATAAATCCTTATGTTTTGTTGGCTAACAGAACTATAGGGCTTTCCAGAGAAGACTCTTCTAAAAATGTAGGATTGGAAAAATCGTATGACAGTGTATTGAGAGGAACTACCGGTCAAAGATTGATGCGGTACTCTGCAGGTGCTTACATGCCTGTTGACGGAGCTGAAATTGATCCTGAAAATGGTAAGGATATCATAACCACACTTGATACGTATATACAGGATGTGGCAGAAAATGCATTGATGAAAATGATGGTACAGAACAAGTCACAACATGGCACTGTAATTGTTATGGAAACTGCAACTGGAAAAATAAAGGCAATCGCTAATCTTGGAATGCAGAAAGACAGTTCATATTTAGAAGATTTTAATTACGGAATAGCAAAAGCAACAGAGCCAGGCTCTATTTTTAAACTTGTTACATTATTGAGTTTATTGGAAGATAAATATGTAACCATTGATACAAAAGTTGATTGTGAAGGAGGTTCTAAATATTTTTATGGGTTAAAGATAAAAGATTCTCATCCCGGTACAGGTGTAATAACAGTAAAAGATGCATTTGCAGAAAGTAGTAATGTTGCCTTTGCAAAACTTGCTACTCAATTTTATGAAGACCAGCCAATGAAATGGTGGCAGCACATCGATAAATTCAGATTAAACAAAGTTTCTGGTATTGATATATCTACATCCTCTGGTAGACCTACTATAAAAAATCCTAACAATAAAAATTGGGAAAAGACTACCATACCTTTTATGGCTCATGGTTATGAGGAATTGGTGACACCTCTTCATATGCTGATGCTATACAATGCAGTAGCAAATAATGGAAGAATGATGAAGCCATATTTGGTAAGCGCAATCAGACAATATGGAATTGATGTAAAGAAAATAAACCCTGAAGTACTTATAGAAAAAATATGTACAGATGAAACGCTTGCTCAGGCCAAAGAATGTTTAAAAGCGGTTGTAGATAGTGCAGAGGGTACTGCACACAAAATTGTTTATGATTCTGTTTACTCAATTGCAGGAAAAACAGGTACAGCAGTAACCGCAAACAATAATAATGGTTATAATAAAGGAAATAAAATTTATCAGGCTTCCTTTATCGGATTTTTCCCGACAGAAAAACCCAAATATACTATGGCCGTTGTTATTCAAAACACCAGACAATCAAAATTGAATTATGGTGCACAGGTTTCAGGCAGAGTATTTAAGGAAATAAGCGATAAAATTTATAGCCATTATTTATGTAAGCCTGAAAATAAAAGTAAGACTGAAATAGATTCTGCTGAATACAAATATGTTGGTATGAAATCTGATGTACAATCCATTTTCTCTCGGTTAAAAATAAAGTATATCGACTCTGTATCTGCAACTGGAGGAGTTTGGAGGTCTGTACATTATAAAAATAACGCCGCAGAATTAAAAAATATTCCTGAAGTATCAACGCTTCTTTCAGTTGTGCCTGATGTTAAAGGGATGGGCTTGAAAGATGCTGTTTATTTATTGGAAAATAAAGGATTGCAGGCTATTGTATCCGGAAAAGGAAAAGTGGTCAGTCAAAGTTTGGCAGCCGGAATGAATTTTAAAAAAGGTCAAAAAATTATCATCATGCTTAATTAAGCATATACCAGTAATGTTAAGAGATATTCTATACAAGGTTAAAATGAATTCGGTGTTTGGAAGTACCGAGGTTGAAATCAATGATCTGCAAACAGATTCAAGATTAGTATCTGCAGGTACTTGTTTTATAGCTTTGAAAGGAAGTGTTTCTGATGGCAATGACTTCATAGAAAATGCTATTGAAAGAGGTGCCATTGCAATTGTTACAGAGAATATGCCCGCTTCTTTAAAAGAGGGAATTACATATGTATGTGTGGACAATGCCGCTGAAACTGCAGGAATAATGTGTCATCAGTTTTATGGTAATCCTTCATGGAAGATGAAAGTAGTGGGTGTAACAGGGACTAATGGTAAAACGACTATCGCTACTTTATTGTGGAAGTTGTTTTCAAGTCTTGGTTATAAATGTGGTTTAATAAGTACCGTGCAAAATCAGATTGGAGACAAAGTTATTCAATCTACTCATACAACTCCTGATGTAATCAGTTTGAATAAACTGATCTATGAAATGTATGAAAATGGATGTTCGCATGTTTTCATGGAGTGCAGCAGTCATGCGATTCATCAACAGCGCATCGCTGGTATTCAATTTTCCGGTGCAATATTCAGCAACATAACTCATGATCATCTTGATTACCACAACACATTTGATGAATATATCAGGGTGAAAAAGTCCTGGTTTGACTCATTGGCAAATAGTTCATTTTCAATCAGTAATGCCGATGATAAAAGAGGCTCAGTAATGCTTCAAAATACAAAATCAAAAAAATATTATTATAGTCTTAAAACAATAGCAGATTTCAAGGGTAAAATTCTCGACAATAGTTTAGATGGATTACACATGAACATTAACGATTTGGATGTTCATTTTAAATTGATAGGTGAATTTAACGCTTACAATATATTAGCTGTTTATGCAACAGCTATTTGTTTGGGAGAGGAAAAATACCGTGTTTTAGAAGCATTAAGTTCTTTAAATACAGCCGAAGGCAGATTTGATTATTTATTGAGCAAGAAAGATAATGTAGTGGGAATTGTAGATTATGCGCACACTCCGGATGCTTTGTTAAATGTATTGGCAACCATCAAAAACTTAAGACAAGGTGAACAAAAAATAATTACAGTGGTAGGTTGTGGAGGTAACAGAGACACTACTAAAAGACCACTGATGGCCGAGGTGGCTTGTCAACACAGCGATAAAGTTATTTTGACATCAGACAATCCAAGATTTGAGGACCCTATGGATATTTTACATCAAATGGAAAAAGGCGTAAATGTTGTTTCCAGAAAGAAAGTGACTACCATTTCAGACAGAAGAGAAGCTATTAAGACAGCAGTCAATTTTTGTGAAAAGAAAGACATCATATTAGTTGCAGGAAAGGGACATGAAAAATATCAGGAAATCAATGGGGTGAAATATGATTTTGACGATAAAACTGTTTTGAATGAAATGTTTGAATTACTTGAAAAATAAGTAAGAAATAAAAGACAATTGACGATAAATTTTTAAAAGAATGCTGTATCAGTTATTTCAATGGATGACAAAAGAGAGTTACCGGTTTCCGGGCATCGGACTCTTTCAATTCATTACATTCAGGGTTTTATTGGCATTGATATTGTCTTTGATCATCACCACAGTATATGGTAAAAGATTAATTCTTTTTTTACAAAAGAGACAATTGGGAGAATCTATACGCGAACTTGGTCTTCAGGGTGAAAAACAGAAGCAAGGTACTCCAACAATGGGAGGTATAATTATTCTTTTGGCAATTTTAATACCAACCTTATTATTGGCTAATCTTGACAAGGTATATATCAGGCTGATGTTATTGTGTACAGTTTGGTTGGGAGCCATTGGTTTTATTGATGATTATTTGAAAATAAAATCAAAACGAATTGCCAAAGAGAAAGGTATTGATTATAAAAAAACAAACGAAGACGGCCTTGCCGGTAAATTTAAAATATTTGGACAGTTGATGCTGGGGATAATCGTTGGAGCCACTTTATATTTCAATCAGAATGTTGTTGTTAAAAGAGAAGTGGTGGCAAATAGTGAGGTTAGTATACTTAACAACAAGGGTGTAAAAATAAAATATGATACGATTTCAGTAGATGGTAAAAAAAGGATTTTTACAAATGCTAAGAATGTAATTACTACCATACCTTTTGTAAAAGGACACGAATTCAATTATGCAAGATTATTACCGAGATCTTTGGCTGATTATACCTACATCGTTTATATCATAATTGTCATATTCATAGTTACCGCTGTTTCTAATGGTGCAAATATTACGGATGGATTGGATGGGTTGGCTACAGGAGTGAGTGCGATTATTGGAATTTGTCTTGGCATTTTTGCTTATGTAAGTGGCAACATCAAGTTTGCTGAATACCTTAATATTATGTACATACCCAATTTAGGAGAGTTGTCCATTTTTATTGCTGCTTTTGTTGGTGCATGTGTAGGATTTTTATGGTACAACTCTTATCCTGCACAGGTTTTTATGGGAGATACAGGAAGTTTAGCACTTGGAGGAATCATCGCTGCATTGGCTATTATAGTTCGTAAAGAACTGTTGATACCAATATTCTGTATCGTATTTCTTATAGAAAATGTAAGTGTAATTATACAGGTAAGTTATTTTAAATACACCAAGAGAAAGTATGGAGAAGGCAGAAGGGTGTTTTTAATGAGTCCATTGCATCATCACTATCAAAAAAAAGGATTTCATGAAAGTAAAATAGCAGTGAGATTTTGGATAGTGACTATTTTAAGTGTGGCATTGGCAATTGTGACTTTGAAATTAAGGTAAAACTTAAATCCCGATTTGAAAACATTAATAATCCGCTACCCTTTGAAAAATAACAACCCATTAAATTCGATGCTTTTGAAAAACCATTTTAATTAAACAGCAGGCAAAAAATTAATGGATGTGTGCTCTTGGTTCACAAGACAATTGAAAGATTCTTAACCCTGAGAAAACTAACCGGAAGAAAATAGTATGTGATAAAGTATCACATATAATCTTCGATCTGCAAATTGATTTTGCCGAATATGAAAACTAATTTTTAAAACAACTGCTTTACCGGCAGTCACAATATTTTATAACTGAGTGATTGATTGAAGTTCATTCAAAAGATAAATCAAAATCATGCAAAAAATGGTAATTCTTGGAGCTGGTGAAAGTGGCATTGGTGCTGCTTTATTGGCTTCTCAAAAGGGTTACGATGTGTTTGTAAGCGATGGTGGTTCGATTTCGGAAAAATTCAAATCGGAATTGAACAGTCATTCTGTTCGCTTTGAGGAAAATGGTCATTCAGATGAAATAGTTCTTTTGGCTGATGAGATAATCAAAAGTCCGGGCATTCCTGAAAAAGCCCCAATCATGAAGAAAGTAAGGGCTGCCGGAATTCCTGTGATTAGTGAAATTGAATTTTCTTTCAGGTATGTAGGCAATAGTAAGGTAATTGCAATTACCGGTAGCAATGGTAAGACCACCACAACTGCATTGACTTATCATATTATTCAACAATCAGGTGCAAGTTGTGCAATGGTAGGGAATATAGGGTATTCTTTTGCCAGACAGATAGCAAAAGAACCTAAAGATATTTATGTGGTGGAAATCAGTTCTTTTCAATTGGATGATATAAAATTATTTCGTCCTAAAGTGGCTGTCATTACAAATATCACAGAAGATCATCTCGACAGATACGAATACAAAATTGAAAACTACATAACCAGCAAGTTTAAAATTATACAAAATCAAACAGAGGAAGATGTTTTTATTTATAATCTGGATGATGCCGTAACTATGAAATCAAAATCTAATTATCCAATAAAATCAACCCAAGCTCCCATTACTATGAGTAGAGAATTGTCACAAGGCGCGTATTTAACTAATGCACAAATGCATCTTAAATGGAAAGAAGAAGAAATGAAGATGAGCATTGAAGATTTCGCATTAAAAGGAAAACATAATCAGTATAACAGTATGGCAGCAAGTATGGCAGCAACAGCAATAGATATTCGTAAAGAAAAAATAAGAGAAGCGTTACAAACATTTCAATCTCTTGAGCACAGAATGGAATCTGTAGCAACTATCAAGGGAATTGAATTTATCAATGACAGCAAGGCTACCAATATAAACAGTACCTGGTTTGCTTTGGAGAGTATGACTAAGCCTGTAATATTGATTCTCGGAGGCGTTGATAAGGGAAACGATTATGAACTCCTTAAAGAAATGGTGATGGAGAAAGTGAAGGCTATTGTATGTCTGGGTACAGACAACAGTAAAATCCATGAGGCATTTGGCGACATTATTCCTTTGATTGTTGACACAGCAAGTGCGGAAGATGCAGTAAAGTCAGCATATCATTTCGCTAATAAGGGAGAAGTTGTACTGTTGAGCCCGGCATGTGCAAGTTTTGATTTGTTTAAAAATTATGAAGACAGAGGTTCGCAATTTAAACAGGCAGTCAGGAATCTATAACTGAAAAAAATAAACAGACCAATACTATTAGAACAATCATTCATGGAGATAATTACTAAAATAAAACAATCATTTAAATCCAATCAAGGAGCTGAACTTATCAATGGCAGCTCTTTCAAAGGAATTGGTGACATGAGTAATAATATTGTTAAAAAGACAAAAGGAGATAAAGTGATTTGGGCTATTGTAATCATACTTACATTATCGAGTTTATTGTTGGTATACAGCAGTACCGGTTCACTTGCATATAGAATGAGTCGTTCAACCGAAAGTTATTTGTTCAAACAATTTGCGTTCATAATAGTTGGATTTCTGGTGATTTATTATTTACATCAGGTAAACTATACCTTTTATTATAAACTGGCTTTATTTAGTTTTATTATTTCAATACCACTTCTTATATATACTTTGTTTTTAGGTGTGCAACTGAATGAAGGTAGCAGATGGATAAAACTCCCACTTATTAATCAAACATTTCAAACATCAGATTTTGCAAAATTGGCTTTGTTCATGTTTATGAGCAGAATTTTAAGCAGAAAACAGCACGTAATAAAGTCATTTAAAAAAGGCTTTCTGCCATTGATATTTCCTGTAGGTGTAATTTGCATTTTGATTGCCCCCGCCAATTTATCTACCGCAATATTAATTGGTGGAACAAGCATTATTCTAATGTTTATTGGCAGGGTTAGTACAAAGCATATTTTATTGACAATATCTGTAGCTATGATACCCGCTATTTTTTTAGTAAGCATGGCGGTTTCTACCTACAACAAGCAAACGCACCAGGCGGAAAAACTACCTGCATTTCTATCTGGAGGTCGTGTGCCAACATGGATCAGCCGAATTCAAACATTTTTATACAGTAAAAAAGATGATGACAATGAAAAACTATACCAGTCAAATCAGGCAAAAATTGCGATAGCAAATGGAGGTTGGTTTGGAAGAGGGCCCGGTAACAGTGTACAAAGAAATTTTTTACCTCATAGCTACAGCGACTTTATTTATGCCATCATCATTGAGGAATATGGTCTGCTGGGAGCCGGCATTATTTTAGGAATATATTTGATTTTTTTGTTCAGATGTATAAGGATATATAGAAAATGTCCATTTGCTTTTGGTGCATTTTTGGCATTGGCGTTAAGTTTTACGCTTGTTATTCAAGCATTGGTGAATATGGGAGTAAATGTCAGTTTGTTTCCAAACACAGGTGTAACGCTGCCTTTGATTAGTATGGGAGGCAGTAGTTTTTTCTTTACTTGTGTTTCAATCGGTATCATATTAAGTGTAGCCAGGAATGTTGAGCAAATTGAAGGATCACAAATACAAAAAGCCGGAGGGCAAGACACAGAAACAACAGAAGCGGCTTAATAAGATTAATATACAGCAGTATTTATGAAAGGAGTAAGAAATTTTATCATTGCAGGAGGAGGCACAGGGGGACATATTTTCCCTGCTGTTGCTATTGCGAATGCAATCAAAAAATCAAACCCCCTTTCAAATATTCTTTTTGTTGGGGCAGAAGGTAAAATGGAGATGGAAAAAATTCCGATGGAAGGTTATGAAATAAAAGGACTTACGATTGCAGGATTCAATAGAAGTTCACTCCTGAAAAATATTAGTTTACCGTTTAAAATCATTAAAAGCTTTTACCAAGTATCGGAGATATTTAAAAAATTCAAACCTGATGCAGTTATTGGAGTTGGCGGCTATTCAACATTTCCGGTATTGAGATACGCGCAATCTAAAGGAATCCCAACATTTATTCATGAAGCCAATTCTTTCGCAGGAAAAACGAATATTATGCTGGGTAAAAAAGCAAAAATAATTTTTACGGCATCAGAAGGTATGGATAAATTTTTTCCCTCTGATAAAATTTATGTCTCGGGAAATCCGGTAAGAAAAGTAATCATTGAAAGCAAGGTTAGTAAAGCCGAAGCTCTAGGTGCCTTTGGATTGAGTCCAGATAAAAAAACGGTGTTAATTATTGGAGGAAGTCTGGGCTCAAAGACTATCAATGAAGCCATTTATAACAATATTGAATCTTTTGAAAAAAGCAACCTTCAATTAATATGGCAGACAGGAAAACTGTTTTTTGAAAAGGCAAAGAGTGTTTGTAAGGACATGAAACACATTTCAGTAAATGCATTTATCAATAAAATGGAAAATGCCTATGCTGCGGCAGATGTTGTTGTCAGTAGAAGTGGTGCAATGTCAATAGCCGAATTATGTATTGTTAAAAAGCCGGCAATATTTGTCCCTTATCCATTTGCAGCGGAAGATCATCAGAAAGTGAATGCACAAAAATTAGCAGAAAAAAATGCAGCAAAAATCATTGAAGACAAATACGCAAACAATAATCTGGTTTCAGCGATTGTTTCACTTTCTGCTGATGAAACAGAACAAAATAAAATGATAGAGAATATAAGTAAACTAGCCATAACAAATGCAGACAGCATCGTTGCCCGGGAAATTTTAAATTATCTTAATTGAAATTGAGCACAAACGATATAAATGAATTTTTCGAAAAGGTTGATATAAATCAATCTAAGGGTGCCATTATATATTTTCTCGGCATTGGGGGAATAGGTATGAGCGCTATTGCAAGATACTTTAATGCTAAAGGAATTAAGGTAATGGGCTATGATAAAACAGAGACCCCACTTACCAAAAAAATGTCGGAAGAGGGAATTGAAATACATTACGAAGATAAAATAGAATTGATTGAAAAGGGCGTTTCGTTTGTAGTATACACACCTGCAATTCCAAAAGACCACAAAGAGTATAATTACTTTTTGAATAATGGATATGTTGTTTTAAAGAGAAGCGAAGTGCTGGCTTGGATTACTAAAAATACATTTAACATATGCGTGGCAGGAACTCATGGAAAGACAACCACCAGCAGTATGATTGCGCATATACTCACAAATAGCGGTTATGGATGTAATGCTTTTCTTGGAGGAATTGCTGCTAATTACGATACAAATTTTTTAATCAATGCCAACAATGTATGTGTAATAGAAGCAGACGAATACGACCGCAGTTTTTTAAGATTGAATCCAGATATTGCTGTAATTACTGCAATGGATCCTGACCATTTGGATATTTATGAAAACGAAGAAAATTTCAGGCATGCATTTGTTGAGTTTTCATCAAAAATAAAACCCAATGGAATTTTACTAAACAGAAAAGGGCTTGAAAAAAACAACGATTTCGTTTGCGATAAAAAAATCACCTATGCTGTTGATACAGAAAACGCAGACATTTTCGTAAAAAATCTGACTATTCAAAATGGATCATATCAATTTGATGTTTGTATTGAAAATGAAATGATGGAAGGATTTGTTTTGAATATGGGAGGAATGCATAATGTCGAAAACGCATTGGTATCTATTGCTGTAGCCAAAGTATTGAAAATTGAAACAGAAAAAATAAAAGAATCAATAGCGAATTTTAAAGGTGTAAAAAGAAGATTTGAGTATATAATCAAAAATAATGATTGTATCATGATTGATGACTATGCTCATCATCCTCAAGAATTGGAAGCCTTATTAAGTGGAGCAAAAAAATTATATCCTTTAAAAAAATGCGTGGTTATATTCCAGCCACACTTGTACAGTAGAACAAGAGATTTTGCAAAAGAATTCGGAGAAGCATTAAACCTGGCAGATGAAGTGTTGATTTTGCCAATTTATCCTGCAAGAGAAGTTCCGATTCCGGGTGTTACAAGTGAATTGATTGCAAAAAGCATGAATCCTGAAAAAGTAAAATGCATAAACAAAGAGGAATTGTTAGAAAATATTAAGCAAAGAAAAAAAACAGATTTATTGATTACAGCCGGGGCGGGAGATATTGATATGCTGGTAAATCCGCTGAAAAACATTTTGAATTAATTATAAAGAATCGATGAGCCTTTTAAAAAAAATAAACTTTAAAAAAATAATCCGTGCCACTTTTTGGCTGCTGCTGATTGGAGGAGCCATTTTTTTAATGGTTGAAGCTTTTCAAAAGAAAGAAGCAGCTGTTTGTAAAGGCTTGAAAATTGACATTTCTGGTGAAACCAATAATTTTTTTATTGACAAAAAGGATATTAAGGAATTGATTCAGCGTCAAATAGGCCAGAAAATAATTGGTCGGTCTGTCAGGGAATTTAACCTTGAAAAAATGGAGTCAGAATTGAAAAAGGATGTATGGCTGAAAAAGGCAGTCATATTTTTTGACAACAACGCTGTCTTAACTGTTGAGATAGAGGAAAGAGAGCCATTGGCAAGAGTTTTTACATCAGGCGGAGAATCTTTTTACTTGGATGATTCAGTAAAAATTTTACCATTAAGCAACAGGCATACAGCTCGATTGCCTGTATTTACTGGATTTTCAGGTTCACTTCAACAAATCAACAAATCTGATTCGTTATTGCTGGGAAGTATAAAGAGAATGGGTGAATATATTTTAAGAGACTCTTTTTTGATGTCTATGATAGACCAGATAGATATCAATAAAAAAAATCAGTTTGAATTGATTCCTAAATTAGGTGATCAGACAGTAATGTTTGGAGACACTTCTAATCTTGTTCAAAAATTTCAAAAATTTGAATTGTTCTATAGAAAGGTTGTTCCTGTGTTTGGTTGGAAAAAATACTCAAAATTAAATCTAGAATATAAAAATCAACTGGTAGCAAGTATCAGAGGAAAAGATGAGGTTATTGCAGATTCAATGAGGACTATCAAAATAATGAAAACCCTCGCTGAGTTTTCTTCTAAAATGGCTTCAGATACTACCAGAGGTTATGCACAAGACAATGAATTGAATTCAACAGATATATCTATGATATTAAATTCATTACAAAGGGATGAAAGTGAGGATACTGTTGCATTTTTCAATGGAAAATCAAATAATTCGCCAACAAAAAATACAAGTAATAATAATCTTACAAATAAAACCCCCAAGCCTAAACACTAAAAGAAAATGTCTACAAACGAACAAAACATACAAACAAACACAAACATCACAAGTATGAATCAGGAACAACCCATTATTGTAGGTCTAGATATAGGCACTACAAAGATTGCGGCTATTGCAGGTCGTAAAAATGAATTTGGAAAATTAGAAATCCTAGGTTTCGGGCGAGCCAACAGTAATGGTGTGGAACATGGGATGGTGTTAAACATTGATCAAACAAT
>CANFOP010000030.1 GCA_947448685.1 Chitinophagaceae bacterium
AATACTGATTAATACAACAATGAACCAGACAATCCCAGGGATGAAATGTTTGAATGAAATCCTTTTCAAAATAAAATAAAATTACCCTACCATTGAAGTGTAGGCCTCAGCGGACATCAATTGATCTGCATCTGAAGGGTTGTCAATAGTCATTTTAATCATCCAGCCTTTGCCATAAGGGTCACTGTTTACAAAGTCAGGATTTGATTCTAAATCTGCATTTACTTCAATAATAGTACCATTTACGGGCAAGTATAAATCGCTAACCGTTTTAACGGCCTCTACTGTTCCAAATATCTCTTCTGCTTTCATTGACTTTCCTTTGGTATTGATATCAATGAATACTATATCGCCAAGTTCATGCTGTGCAAAATCTGTTATGCCAATTGTGGCACTGTTGCCTTCCACAAGAATCCATTCGTGATCTTTGGTGTATTTTAAATTGGAGGGATAATTCATTATATTATTTTTAATTGGCCACTAATTTAGTTAAATCAACTGTTTAATCATTCATTATTTTATCAATTCCATTTTCATATGGATATCTTTTTTAGGTCTGTCTGATGCATCTTTTTCTGCAGCAGCAATTTTATCAATAATATCTAATCCACTTACAACTTCGCCAAAAACGGTGTATTCCATGTCTAGAAATGGAGTACCACCTTTGGTTTTATAAATATTTTTTTGTTCAGGGGTATACACATATCCTTTTTGCTTGCTCATCATATCAAGTTGTTCTTCAGGAGTTGGATTTCCCTGTACAATGTAAAATTGACAAGCACTGCTTGCTTTTTCAGGATTACCGTCTCTTGCTGCAGCCAATGCGCCTTTTTTATGAATGATTTTTTGGTCAAATTCAGCAGGTATTCTTTCCATATCTCCGCCACCCATTCCAAGCATTGCGCCAGGCTCGGCATTTTTGCTCATTGGATCACCTCCCTGAATCATAAATCCTTGTATGACCCTGTGAAAAAGTAAACTATCGTAAAACTTTTGTTCTACAAGTTTTATAAAATTATCTCTGTGTTTTGGAGTGGCATCATATAGTCTAACAACAATCACTCCCATGTCTGTGGTGATTTTTACTTTTGTTTTACCTGAAATTTCATCTGCTTTTTTTATCTGGGAGTTAACAGGTGCTTTTGAAGAAGAGACAGGCTTTTTCTTGATGTCTACTTTCTTGGATTGAGCAAATGATCCGGTACAGATTAAACTAAAAATGACAGTACAAAAAAATAATTTAAATAGTTTCATTGTTGTGTAATTTAAATGAATTCTAAAGTTTGAAAATAAAGCAAAATATGGTCTTTGAGAAAATTTTCTTGCTCAAACAACTCAAATGCAGGTAATTCCTTTGTTTGAGTGAAATGAGGCCAACCTTCTTCATCTTTTCCATTGCAAATATAATATCCGCTTGGCATTAAAACAGTACAAATAGCAATATGCATCAAATCTTGCTTTTGTTCTTTGCTAAATTCCTGAGCACCCTGTCCAAGTTCTTGAACACCAATCAGCATCAATATTCCATTCATATCGGGTTTTATTCCGAACCTTTCTTTTAGCTTTATTCTGAGTTTGAGCCACCTTATCTGTAAATCTTCTTCCAACGGTTGCATTAGGCAAATGTAAGTAATAACCAATTCCCGTTTATCTTTGCAGGACTAATGATTTTTTAAAAATAATAAAAACAAATGCTCCAAGTTAATTTTATCAGACAAAATCCTCAACTAGTCAAAGACAGATTGGCTATTCGCAATTTTAAGAATATTGACATTGTTGATCTTATTATGGATATGGACGAGGAGTTGAGGAAATTAAAAACGGCAACTGAATCCATTCAGGCAACTATCAACAACGCGTCAAAAGAAATCGGCGCATTGATGGCTAAAGGAGACAAAACCGCTGCAGAATCGAAAAAGCAGGAAGTCGCTTCTCTAAAAACAGAGATGTCCGACAAGACTGAAAAATTACAGATACTTGAAGCTGAATTCAATAAAAATTTATTGTTACTTCCAAATTTACCGCACTCATCTGTTCCTCAGGGAGTTTCTGCCGAAGACAATGAAGTGGTGAGGGAGGGAGGAGCAATTCCCTCATTGCCAGCAAATGCAAAACCTCATTGGGATTTAATAAAAGAATTTCACTTAATTGATTTCGAAACAGGTGCTAAGCTTGCGGGAAGTGGTTTCCCTTTGTATAAGGGCAAAGGGGCTAAATTGCAAAGATCTCTGATTCAGTTTTTTTTAGACTACAATACAGCAGCTGGTTATATTGAATATATGCCACCCCTGATGGTAAATGAAGCCACCGCATACGGTACGGGTCAATTACCCGATAAAGAAGGTCAGATGTATCATATAACCGCAGATGGATTGTATCTCATACCAACTGCAGAAGTACCTGTTACTAATGTTTATAGCAACGAAATATTAAAGGATGCCGATATTCCGGTAAAGATGACCGCATATACACCTTGTTTCAGAAGAGAAGCAGGCAGTTTCGGAAGTGATGTAAGAGGGCTGAACAGAGTTCATCAATTTGATAAGGTAGAAATCATCCAAATGGTATATCCTCAGGATAGTTACACCATTTTGGAAGAAATGGTTGCGCATGTAGAAAAGTTGTTGAATTTGCTGGAACTTCCTTATCGCATTCTTCGTTTATGCGGCGGCGATATGGGGTTTACTTCTGCACTCACTTATGATTTTGAAGTATACAGTGCTGCTCAGCAAAAATGGCTGGAAGTCAGTTCTGTCAGCAATTTTGAGACATTCCAGACAAACAGAATGAAAATCAGGTTTAAAGATGAAACAGGTAAAACACAATTGCTTCATTCTTTGAATGGGTCTTCATTAGCTTTGCCTAGAATTGTGGCTGCTTTGCTTGAAAACAATCAATCACAAGAAGGCATTCGATTGCCAAAAGCGTTGCATCAATATTTCGGCGATACAATTATAAAATAAAATATAGTGTACATGAATAAAATGAAAATTGTTATTAGTCTGATAGTGATGTCTTCGGCTGTTGTATTTACTGCCTGTTCACACAAAACAGTTTCAACACCTAAGGCCGCGGATGCTGTCAGTTTATCAACGGCATCTATAACCGAAGGTGAAAAAACTTACAAAATAAATTGTGGCAAATGTCACGAATTGAAAGACCCTTCAGAGTATTCTTTAAAAGAATGGGCGCCCATTATGAGAAGCATGGCTAGAAAAGCACATTTGGATGACATACAAAAAAATAACGTCACCGCTTATGTATTTAGTTTGGCAAAAAAATAGATTAATATCTGTCTGAGTTAAAAACAAAAAGCGACACAATTTGTGTCGCTTTTTGTTTAATATACTCTACGAAGCATTACCTTACGCCATTCATCATTTTCAGCAACTTACTGCTTAAAAGAAATAGCACAATTGATGCAGCCCCTGCCATAAAAACAAATAGCATGAAGAAATCATACAGATTTTCTATTTTAACGAAGAAGGTTGGTTTTTCCGGTTTTAAGTTCCAGGTTTGAACCCTCTCTTCTTTTACAGATATTTTTTTGCCATCAACCGTTTTTACTACATCAACAGAATCATGTGTTATCAATAATGTGTCATTTAGCATCAATGCACGATTGCAGTTGGAATTATTGGACTTGATTACTTTGAGATAGTAATTTGAGATATTTACTGTTTTTACTGAATCTATATTCAAGCCTGTTAAACTGTCGGTTTTTCCATCACTGGCTTTTTCTGTTACTGCTGTTGCAAATTTTAATGGTTGATTGCCCTTTGGTTCTAATTTGAGTATTTTTTCGTCTATCTCTGCAGTGTTTAGTGCGCCCATAGATACTGAACTTGCTTTAGATGAAAATACTTTTTCTATTTTCACTTCTTCAGGATAAAGAGCACTTAAAGTTCCGGCAAACTTATTGGCTGCTGCTGTTGACAAGAACCATACACCCATTAATAAAGAGGCTAATTTTACCGGAGCCAATTTATTTACCATGGATAAGCCTATGGGAGATAGACAGAGTTCACCAAAAGTATGTATGGTGTATAAACTCACTAGCCAAACCATACTAACTTTTGTGCTTGGGTCTATTCCTTTTACTCCAAATGCTATGACTAAATATCCTATTGCCAACAAAAATAACCCTAGTGCCTGTTTGAAAGGGGATGCCGGTTCTAAATTCCTTTTACCCAATCCACCCCAAATCCAAACAAACAATGGAGCGAAAATTACAATAGCAACAGCGTTGATAGCCTGGAAATAGGAAGTTGGAATGGTTTTTCCAAACAACACTCTGTCCGTTTGTTCTTCCGCAAAATAGGTTAATGATGCACCTGCTTGTTCAAATGCAGCCCAGAAGAATATCACAAAAAATGCAGCGATATAAATTACCCAGATTCGCTCACGTTCTACTTTACTTAATGTTGGATCCGTAATTATATAACCAGGTGCGGCGATAGTTAATGAGAAAATAAAAGACCCCACCAAATCCATTTCAAACTTATTCAAAAAGACAAAAAGAAGTGTAATGAATATAGCCCCCCAGATAAAAATTGCTTTGTAATTAACGGGTGTTTTTACCCCCGACGTATTTACTTCACGAGCAGAGTTTGGCTTTTCGCCAATTTGTTCACCCTCTGGAGTTACGATATATTTATTTTTCAAAGCAATGAAAAAAATCAAACTTAGGCACATGCCAATACAAGCGGCTAAAAAACCCCACCTGTAATCTGCAGCATTACCCGTATCTCCCAGATACCCACAAACCAAAGGAGCTATAAACGCCCCTAAATTGATACCCATGTAAAATATCGTAAATGCAGAATCCACTCTCTTGTCCCCAATTGGATAAAGTTGGCCAACCATGGTAGAAATATTCGGTTTAAAGAAACCATTCCCAAAAATCAGAAACCCTAATCCTGTGAACATTAGCGGAGTGGCTAATTCTGGCTGCTGATAAAATGTTCCGGCAAAAAACATCAATAACTGACCTATGGCCATTAAAACTCCACCTACTACAATTGATTTTCTGTTGCCCCAATATCTGTCAGCCATATACCCTCCAAGTAAAGGTGTCAAATAAACCAATCCAGTATAACTGCCATAAATCTGAGATCCAAGTGCTTTGTCAAACAAAAGCGCTTTAGTCATAAACAATACAAAAAGTGCTCTCATTCCATAATAACTGAACCTTTCCCACATTTCTGTAAGAAACAAAACATATAATCCTGAAGGATGCTTGCTGTTTGAATTTACTTCTGCCATAATCTTGAAGTTTAGTTGCTTTTAATAGGTTGAATAAAAATGATTATCACCCAAAATAGTGAATTTCTTTAAACATACATCAAATTGATGTTATTTATCTCAATATCGTTTCGAAATTAATATCTCAAGAAGGCTAACTTATTTAGCATTCGCTATTCGGGTGCATTTAATTTCAGAGAGGTTTCATGAAAAAAATGTTTGAAAATATAAAGCCAACAACGTTGTTAATTCCAATAAATTACATCAACTTTGTTTTTATTCAATTTCAGAAGAAATATTATACAAAAACATGGGTATTTTCAACTTTTTTACTCAAGAAATAGCAATTGATTTAGGTACTGCAAACACCTTGATTATACATAATGATGAAGTGGTGGTAAATGAACCGTCCATTGTGGCGCTCGACAGAAATAATCCAAAATTATTATTGGCAGTAGGTAAGAAGGCTTTGATGATGCACGAAAAAACGCATGAAAGCATTCGCACTGTCAGACCTTTAAGAGATGGAGTAATTGCTGATTTCAATGCTGCTGAATTAATGATCAGGGAACTGATTAAATTGGTATATCCTAAAAAGCCATTGTTTGCACCCAGTTGGAGAATGATGATTTGCATTCCAAGCAGTATTACAGAAGTTGAGAAAAGAGCGGTAAGAGATAGTGCAGAACAAGCAGGAGCTAAAGAAGTATATTTGATTCATGAGCCCATGGCAGCTGCCTTAGGAATTGGCATTGATGTGGAAGAGCCGGTTGGAAATATGATTATTGATATCGGAGGTGGCACTACCGGAATTACGGTAATTGCATTGGCGGGTATCGTATGTGACCAAAGTATTCGTATTGCTGGCGATGAGTTTACTGCTGATATCATGGAGGCGCTTCGCCGTTATCACAGTTTGTTGATAGGAGAAAGAACCGCAGAACAAATTAAAATCCAAATCGGTGCAGCCATGAAAGATTTGGATAATCCACCTGATGATATTCCTGTTAATGGACGCGACTTAGTTACCGGAATTCCAAAACAAGTCATGGTAAGTTATCAGGAAGTAGCAGAGGCGCTTGATAAAAGTATTTTTAAAATAGAAGAAGCTATTTTAAAAGCACTTGAAACTACTCCGCCTGAACTTGCAGCAGACATCTATCGTCGTGGGTTGTATATAACAGGGGGTGGGTCTTTGTTAAGAGGACTGGATAAGAGACTTACAAATAAAATTAAATTACCTGTTCACATTGCTGACGATCCTTTAAAAAGCGTTGTAAGAGGAACAGGGATAGCATTGAAAAACTACGACAGATTTCCGTTTGTAATGAGATAATCCATAGTATTTATTAATGTTCACGTCACTTCATTGTGAATGTGCAACAATAAATTTCGGAAGCAGTTGAGAAACATTTTTCTTTTTATTCGTCGACATTTTAATTTATTACTGTTTTTGTCTTTACAGATTTTTTCTGTTTATTTAATTGTTACCTATAACGAATATCACCATGCTGTTTTCAGTAATACAGCGAATAATTTGACTGGAGGTATCAATAGCAAATATGCAGATATCCAGCAATATTTTTATCTTAAAAAAACAAATGATTCTTTGCTCAAAGCAAATGAATTTCTTTACAACAAACTGAAAGCGGATTTTTCCCTTCCTGATAGTTTGCCCAGAACTTATATCGATTCAATAAAAATTGATTCATTAACGAAATACAGAAAATATTCTTACATGGGTGCAAAAGTCGTATCCAATTCTGTAACAAATCAAAGCAATTATATCGTCATAGATATCGGCAAAAAAAATGGAATAAAGGAAGGGATGGGAGTAATTAATCCCAATAATTCAATAGTTGGAATTGTAACCGAAGTCACAGAGCGTTATGCTGTAGTGATGAGTCTCCTTCACAAAGACAGCCATATCAGCGGAAAGCTTTTAAAAGGCGGCGAAACTGGCATTTTAACCTGGAATGGCGTTGATCCGAACTATATTTCTATCAGCAATATTTCCAAAAGTGCTAAAGTTGTCAAGGGTGACACTATTATTAGCAGTGGCTTCAGTACAGCTTTTCCAAAAGGAATGTATATAGGTTTTGTTGAAGCCTTGTATAAGGAAAGCGGCAGTAATTTTTATAAAATCAAATTTCGCTCCGCCACCAATTTTAATGACCTTCAATATGTTTATGTTATTGAGAGTGCAGATCAGCAAGGTGTAAAAGAGGCACTTGATAAAATTAAAAAACAACCTTGAACTGAGTTACCAAAATGAATAAACTACTAAAAAATATTCTTCGATTTTTTGCAATGATTTTCGTACAGGTTTTTGTGCTTGATAAGATTTTACTTCATCAAATGATCACTCCCTACATTTACTTTGTTTTTATTTTGTGGTTACCTTTTAAAATAAACAGAGGCCTATTGATGATAGTTTCTTTTTTTCTGGGTGCAACATTGGACAGCTTTAGACATAATCCCGGATTTCACGCTGCGGCCTGTGTGTTAATCGCTTATATCAGACCATTTGTCATTAATTTGATGATTCCTCAAGAGGGTTCGGAAACAAACTATGATGAGCCTTCCATTAAAAGCTTCGGAGGCGTTATTCCTTATTTTATTTACGCCGGATTTTTAATGATTCTTCATAATGCCTGGCTTTTTTTATTGGAAGCATGGCAGTTTGCAGACCCTTATTATTTTTTCCTAAAAACAATATTATCTACGTTGATTAGTTTATTGCTATTATTAATAATAGAAATGATTTTTTACAGAAAGCAAAAATTCAGAACAAACACTGTTTAGTGTATTCAACAGTATCATTTTGAAAATAAAGTCAAACAATTTCAATTTCCTTTCTAATTTTAAAAGTTAAACTCAAAGAAAGTGTCTGTATATAATGAATCAAGAAAGAATGTAATAAAACTTGTGTTTATTGGGCTCTTTGTTGTCATTATTATCAGGCTGTTCATGCTGCAGGTTATAACAAGTAAATACAAGGTTCTTGCAGAAGACCAAGGAATTTTTCGAAAAGTGGTTTATCCCGACAGGGGAATCATTTTTGATAGAAAAAAGAATGCTATACTTCAAAATACCAACATTTCAGATTTGATGGTAACACCCAATAAATTAAAAGGGATTGATACTGCTCTGTTTTGTAAAATAATGAATATTGATACCGCCCAATTTAAAAAAAGAATAGTTGAACTCATTATTAAAAATGGACGTTCAAGGCCTTCTGTTTTCGAATCTTTATTGTCTGAAGAAAAGATGGCCGTTATCAGTGAATCCATGTATAAATTTTCACCTGCTTTTTATTTACAGGAAAGATCCATTCGTTCATACCCTTATGAAGCAGCAGCAAATGTACTCGGTTATACGGCTGAAGTTGATACCGGATTTCTGAGAAAACATCCGGGCGAAGGTTATGTGGCCGGTGATTATGCAGGAATGACAGGGCTGGAAAGAACGTATGAAAAAGTACTTATGGGGGTAAGAGGTATAGAGTACTGGAAGAGAGATAATAAAAACAGACTGACCGAAAGGCTTGAGCAAGGCAAATACGATACCATTGCAATTGCAGGCCAAAATGTATTTACATCTATTGATATAGAATTGCAGGAACTGGGAGAAAAATTAATGAAAAACAAATTAGGTTCGATTGTTGCTATAGATCCCAGGACAGGAGGGATTCTCGCCATGGTAAGTGCCCCGTCTTACAAACCGGCTTATCTCACCGGAAGCGAAAGGAGAAAACACTTCTCGGAACTTTTTTTAAATCCTGCACTACCATTGCTTAACAGAACAGTAAGTGCAACTTATTCTCCTGGCTCCACTTTTAAAACATTGCAGGCTTTGATTGGACTTCATGAAGGTGTTATTTCAACAGAAACCAGGTTTGTATGCAATGGCGCTTTTTATGGATGTGGAAGTGGAAAACCTATGCGCTGTCTTGATTTTGGTACTTTTGATTTAAGAAATGCTATTACCGTTTCTGACAACACCTATTTTGCCAACGTAATGCAAAGAGTGATCAATAACCCAAAGTATCCCTCATCCCAAGCAGCGTTGACCAACTGGGATAACTACATGTATTCGTTCGGGTTAGGTCATAAACTTGGCATAGACCTTCCATCAGAAAAAGCTGGAAATATTCCTACACCTAATTACTACAATAAGGTATATGGAATGGGGAAATGGAACTTTTGTACATTTCGTTCTGTCAGCATAGGACAGGGAGAAGTGGATGTAACTCCATTGCAAGTGGCTAATGAAATGGCTTATATTGCCAATAAAGGCTGGTACTATATCCCACATGTTGTGGACTCTATTGAAGGTGGAGACAAATTCGGTCAATTATCGAAGTATAAAAAAAGAATCAGGCCAACTGACATACCAGATAGTATTTTCAATGCAGTGCACGATGGTATGCAAGGTGTTGTTGAGAGAGGAACAGGAGCAGGAGCAAAATTGAAAGATATAGTTATTTGTGGCAAAACGGGAACTGTAGAAAATTATTTTAGAGGAATCAAACAGCCCAACCACTCCTTTTTCTGTGGATTTGCACCAAGAGGCAATCCCAAGATTGCTATTATGTGTGTGGTGGAAAACAGTGGCCGATTTGGAGGAACATATGCTGCACCGATAGTGGGATTGATGATTGAAAAATATTTAAAAGATTCTATCACAGATAAAGCAAGATTGGATAAAATAGAACAACTCTCCAATTTAAAATTAATGCCGTCAAGGATTCTTTTGGAGATCAAACGCCAGGATTCCATCAGGCACATGAAAGATTCAGTTTATTTAACTAACAAGCGATTCATCAATGCAATAAAAGATACGGTCGGATTAGATGATGACCAACCTGACAAAGATGATTGGGGGAAAATGAAAGAGGGCAGATCAAAGACACCAAATTCTGATGATAGCACTGAATTTAAACAAAAAGCTATTTTGCTTCCAGGCAAAAAAAATCATTCAACCATAAAAATAAATCCTAAAAAGAATAATCACTGATTTAGATAATGTATCAAAAAAGACCCGATATCACTCAAAATAAAGATTGGAAATTGATTTTGCTATATGCCTTAATTGCAACGCTGGGACTTATATCTATTTTTTCAGTAGAGTTTAGAACCAACGATGATTTTCTTTCAAGCATTTTAGCGTTCAAAAAAAATTACAGCAAGCAATTTGTTTATTTGATTGCTTCTGTTGTAATAGCAATATTTATTTTACTTACAGACAGCAAGTTTTTTACAGCTACACCAAACCTTTTATATTTTTTTGGTATAATTTTGATGATAGCCACTTTTGTAGTGGGTAAAACTGTTAATGGTTCAAAAAGCTGGATTCCACTGGGTTTCATGAATCTTCAGCCTGTAGAAACCTGTAAAATATTTACATCACTTGCACTTGCAAAATACCTTTCCAGATCAGATACGGATTTTTCAAAATCAAAGTCACAACTCATCGCATCTGCTATTTGTTTTCTTCCTGCTGTTTTTTCCTTATTACAAAATGAAACAGGACTTGCATTGGTTTATTTTTCCTTTTTATTGCCAATGTACAGAGAAGGATTTCCTCCTGTATATCTTGTGACCGGATCATCTTTAGGAATATTATTGGTACTTACTTTGTTATTAACGCCAACTCAATTAATCATAGGGCTTACCATTTTAGCATTGTTTTCAATTAATTTATTAAAAAGAAAAATCAGAAGAAAAAGAAATATCTTGACAGCCATTGTTTTTGTATGGCTGGTCAGTCTGTTTTTTGTTGGAATAGCGGTCCCTTTTTTATTCAAACATGTTTTTCAAAAGTATCAAACAGAAAGAATATTCAGTATGGTGGGTAGAGACAATCCTTATGATACAGATGTAAATACAGATTATACTGCAGTTGCAACAGACAATAAAAAGCCAAAAAGCGATCACGAAAATTATAATGTTAAGCAATCAAAGATTGCTATAGGGTCAGGAGGTTTTCTAGGAAAAGGCTTTTTGAAGGGAACGCAAACTCAGGGAGATTTTGTACCCGAACAACATACTGATTTTATCTTTACTTCAATTGGAGAAAGTTTCGGATTTGTGGGCTCTTCCATTCTAATGCTTCTGTTCCTGGCGCTTTTGCTCAGAATCGTATTTATTGCTGAAAGACAAAGAAGTACATTCAGCAGGGTATATGCCTATTGTGTTGCAGCCATCATCTTTTTTCATGTGGCTATTAATATATGTATGACCATTGGTCTTGCTCCTGTGATTGGAATCACCCTTCCACTCATGAGTTATGGCGGCTCCTCTTTGCTTACTTTCACAGTCTTAATTTTTATTTTAGTAAAACTGGATGCAGACAGGCAAATGATTTTGAGATAATTTTTCTCAACATTTATGCAAAATTTATTTCTTCTGCATCCTGCAAAAAAACATTTTTATGAATCAATTTAAAAAAATCTCCTGCGTAATTATTTTCCTGGTATTCAGTCAAGCTTTCGCACAAAAAAAAGACACTGTTTTCTCTAACGCCAACCTTACAAAAGCCACCGTTTATTTTGGTTTTGGTGCTGATTTACATCATTCTTGCAAGGCTAATTTAACTTCCGGCATTCAAGAGTTGGTCATAAATAACATATCCCTCAATCCTGATATCAATACTATTCAAATAGCGTGTCCGGAAAATGTAACCATTCTGTCCTATACTCACCGAATTTTCTACAGAAATAATTCCGTAAAACCAACACCATTGAATTTGAAATCATATGACACATTAAAACAGTTGCAAAAAAAGGTTCTTGATTTCAACAATGAAATAAATATCAATACCGAGTTGCTTGATAAAATCTCTAAATTGATTGAGAACAACTTTACCACACCAGATAAAAAAAATATCAACTCAGATGAATTAATAAAACTTACTTCCTATTATGCAGATAAGGTAAATGGTTTGAGACAAAAAAATTATACTTTAAAAAATGATATCATTCTATGTAATGAAAAAATAAATGAAATAAATGAAAGATTGTCAAATGCTGAAACTGAAACTAATAATCAGGAGGATAAGAAACCTATCGGACAGTTATTGTTGCAAATAATCTCCAAAGAAACCGCAACAACCGACTTTGAAATAAATTATTTTACCAGAAATGCCGGATGGATTCCAACTTACGATGTAAGGGTTAAGACAATAGACAACTCATTCAAACTGGTTTATAAAGCGATGGTATCGCAAACAACCGGCTTGAATTGGAATAATGTGAAACTCAATCTTAGTACAAGTAATCCGAATCAATCCAATGCGGTTCCAATATTGTCCCCACTGTATCTTCAACTATATGTACCGGTTCTTTATACCAGAATGTATGGTGGCGTTGAAGCGTTAGCAATCAGTAATGCACCTGCTATGAAAGAAAATGAAGTTGACTTTAAGGATACAAAAAAACCAATGGTGGCAGATGATGCCAATAGTGATGTTTCTGAAAATCTCACCCTTCATGAAAGCCAATTGAATACAAATTATGAAATTGATTTACCCTATGATATTCCAAGTGACGGAATTCCTTACAGCGTAAATATTAAAGAGGAAAAAATCAATGTATCCTATCAGCATTTTTCCATTCCAAAATTAGACAAGGATGCATTTTTATTGATGAAAATCAACCGTTGGGATACATTGAATCTTCTGCCTGGTCAGGCTAATATCATAATGGACAATGTCTATACCGGAAAATCATATATAAACCCCAATACAACAAACGATACACTTGAGTTTTCTTTAGGAAGAGACAAAAGAATAGCGATAGACAGAACTTTGAAAAAAGAATATGTTGCCATTAAAAAAAGCGACAACAAAGTAGAGCAATATACTTATGAAATAGTGGTTAAAAACAATAAAAAACAGCCAATTGACTTGGTTTTGAAAGATCAGTTTCCGGTAAGTAAAACAAAGGAAATTGAAGTTGCTTTAAAAGACAGTGACAATGCTGAAATTGATCAAGAAACTGGGCAATTGACATGGAATGTAAAACTTCAGTCAGGGGAAAGTAAAAAATACAGATTCAGTTATCAGATTAAATATCCGAAAGACAAAGTAATACAAGAATCGAGGTAAGCTACATTAAATTTCAAATATTTTCAACTGCGTTGGTTTTTCCGGCGCAGTTTTTTTTATAGACTTTCCACCAATCTCATACAGAGGGGATTCATGAAATCTTGAGGCAATGATTATTTCGGTATTGGTATTGTATTTGCTGAATATTTCTTTCACAAGCGTCGGGTCATTATTTTCTTTTGATAAATGAGACAACAATAGATGTGACAAATCTGCTGAACGATGTTTCAAGAATAATTCTACAGCCTGTGCATTGGATAAATGACCGACTTCACTTTTAATCCTTTTTTTTAACAGGAAAGGGTATGAACCTTTTTCAAGCATTTCTTCATCATAATTCGCTTCAAGAAAAACTGCGTTGCATCTTTTGAAATATTGAATAACATTTTCACAAGCCTTTCCTATATCAGTAAAAACACCCACTGTAAGATCTTTTTGAGAAATAATAAAACTGCAAGGGTCGGCGGCATCGTGCAATTTTGAAAAAGCAGTTACCGTTAATTTGCCTATTTGGATATTTTTATTCAAATCAAGCTTTATTACATTATTCAATGGAACTGATATTCTTGATCCAAGAATAGTTTTTTCTGTAATAAATGTCGGAATTTGATGTTTTTTAGAAATCGCTTCCAGTCCTTTAATATGGTCAATGTGTTCATGGGAAATAAAAATGGCTTTTACACAACTCATTGAAAGGTCCAGTTTTTTCATTCTTTTCTCGGTTTCTTTACAGGAAAGACCGGCGTCGATTAATACCGCTTCGCTATCATTACCAATGTAATAGCAATTGCCATTGCTTCCGGAATTTAAAGAAGTAAAGTAAAGTGACATGAATACAAAGAAACCAAAATTTCCAAGACTTGGATAAAATATATTAATGTAATTATTCAGGATATCATTTCAATTAATGTAGGTTTGTTAATAAAACAAGTAAATAATGAGGGTGTTTCCATTAAGTGAAGGCAGTTTTACAATAGACCATACCAAAGAGTTTGTTCCATTTGATATTCAAACGGACGATTTGCAGAAAAGGCCTGTGGGAAGTTTGTTGGTCGAAATCCAGCCATTTGCGGTAATTACCAAAAAAGATGTAATTATTATTGATTGTGGATTGGGTTTTTCAAATGAACATGATATACTTCAAATTCATCAAAATTTAGTGGATAACGATATCAATCCATTGTCAGTTACAAAAGTATTGTTAAGTCATTTGCATAAAGACCATGCAGGCGGAATCAGTAAATACGACAAAACTTTGAACAGGTCTTTTTTAAGTTTTCCCAATGCAAAATACTATGTAAATCAAGAAGAATTAAAGCTGGCAAATCAAGTAAGCAATCCTTCTTATAATGCGGAAAAGACAGCAATACTAAATCATTCAGAAAATTTGATATTGCTTGACCGTGAAGGTGTAATTGATGAATATATCACTTATGAAACCACTTCTGCTCATTCTGTCAACCACATGGTTTTTTGGATAAGGGAAGACGGACAAACATTGTTTTTCGGAGGAGATGATGCTCCTCAATTACAACAAATGAAAAGTAGGTTTGTAGCAAAATACGATTTCAATGGCAGAAAAAGTATGGAGTTGAGGTCAAGATGGTGGGAACAAGGCAAAAATGAACTTTGGACATTCTTATTTTACCACGATATCAAAACACCTGTATATTCTTTTCATCAAGGATGATTTTCGAATTTATCGTTAAATGGTTTGTTTTCTCTGTTTTTTTTCATTCTACGTTCCCTGACTTTGTCTATTAATTTATCTCTGAATTCCTTGTCTTTTTTATAAAAGAGATAAGTTCTGTCTGTACCAATTATTTTGGAGAATTTAACAGCATACTTTTTTCTCACGGCAAGCGCACTTTCTTCTTTTTCAAGTTCATTGATATCTTTTTGATGAACTTCTTTTAATTCAACATCATATTGATTATGAATCGGCCAAAATTTTTCAGATTCCTGCTCATTAAGATTAAGCTCCTGTGTGATGAAAGCGATATAAATTGCTTTGATTTTTTCTTTCCCCCTTTCCTTGATACCATGATTTTTTTCTATTGAAAAATCCTGCGCCGAAAGGTTGGATGATATGCATAATAGCAGCAAAAAAGATATCAGTTTATTCATTATTGTTAATTTATTTTATTTTGTCAATATAGTTGTTCAATGTCTCATTGTCATACAAATAATCAACTTCATCCGGCATGCCTGAATTTTCAGTTAAAGAAGCGACAAGTGCAGCATTTATATCGTGTCCGTTTTCCTTAAGGTATTCCAGTGCATCCAATTCATTGATTTTATCTAACTCTTCATCAATATTTTCGTTTAAATTTATTTTTTTTGTTTCATTCGTAATAACCAAGTTGTTTGATTTGTTATTCGTTAGAACGAATTTGTGAGGCAAATTATAGAAGAGGATTAATCCTATTAAAATAATGATTACTGCTGCCATGGAATAGCTGAATAAGAGTCTGCCACCAAAATAATGTTTAGTTTTAATTCTGTCTGAAACCTTATCGAGTATGTTATTCGGAAGAGAGGAGAAATAATTTTCCGGAGCAACAAATGTTTTATTTTTTAATTCTGATTTATTTAAATAATCGGTTGAATCAAAAATGTTATCAATACTATTATTTTGATGTTTTATTTTTTGTTTGATGATATCAGGGAGTGTATTAAAATAACCTGTAGGAGCTGAGTAATTTATTTTTACTTCAATATTTTCAATAAGAGTGCTTATTTGAGAAAGTTCCACTTTAATATCAGCATTGCTTTTCATAAGTTTATTTGCTATTTATTTCTCGGTTATTCGCTGGTTAAAAATGTTTCTATTTTTTTTATTGCGTGATGGTAACTGGCTTTTAAAGCTCCTGCACTTGTTTCCAGCACTTTGCTCATTACATCATAGGGCATCTCTTCGTAGTATCTCAGATTAAAAACAATTTTCTGTTTTTCTGGAAGTTTCTGAATGGCCAATTGAAGTTTCCATTCTATTTTATTCCCATCAAATGAATCGTCAGCTTTTATTTTATTAATCAAATCGGTTTCATGATCAACTAATGAGTAATACCTGTTTTTTTTTCTTTTTTCCAGAAAGTTGAAACTTTCGTTTGTGGCAATTTTATATAACCAGGTATACAATTGACTCTCTTCCCGAAATGAGTCTAAATTATTCCAAACTTTAATGAATACATTCTGCAGTACATCATTGGTGTCATCATGACTGATCAACATCCTTCTGATAAGTCCATATAATTTTTCCTGATATTTTTTGATGATACTTGTAAATGCCATCTCTTTTTGACTTCCATTTTTAAATTGAAAGACAAGTTCACTATCATCGGGAAAATCAGGCATAAATAAATTATAGATACGATTATTTCAGACAGGTAAATATCCTGAAAGTTTAATCATTTCAATAAAAAAATCAAATTCCTTGTTTTTTTCTTAAGATGACTTTTTCAGCGGCTGCCGAAAGAGATTGGGCATCAAGTCCATATTTTAATAAAAGTTGAGTGGGAGTTCCGCTTTCTCCGAAGCAATCATTTGTGCCTATAAACTCAATTGGCACTGGAAAATGCTTTGCTCCAATTTGAGCTATGCTGTC
>CANFOP010000031.1 GCA_947448685.1 Chitinophagaceae bacterium
GTTAGGAGTTTTACAGTTTCAACAATTTCAAGTACAAATACCATTGTAGCGGTAGTAGACAGTTTAAATACTACTGGTCTTGTAAGCGTAACAACTCCATCTGGTACAGTAACCAGTATTGACACCTTTACGGTAACACCACCTCCTATTATCACTTCTTTTTCCAGAGATACCGTACTGGGTGGTGAGAGTGTTGTGTTAACAGGCAGAAGGTTTACAAATACAACAGTGGTTAAAATTAATGGGGCCATTGTTCCTCATGCTGTGCTTTCAGATACAATGTTATCAATCACTATAACTTCAACAAACTACAGTGGTATCGTTTCTGTAACTTCATCCGGAGTAACTGGTTATAGTCAGGATACTTTATTTATTAAACCATACATTATTTCTTTTAATCCATTAAATGTAAGAATTGGAAGCAATGTTACCATTACCGGTAAAAATTTAACTGGTACCACATCTGTTAAAATTAATTCATGGGATCTTCGGATTGTTTCTGTCACTTCAACAAAAATCGTTGCAGTAGTAGATGCACCGGCCACGGTTGGTTTAATTCAGATAAAAAATACAGGTGGGACTGCCGTTAGTTCAATTGCAATAGAACCAATTTATACCTGGACAGGCAATAGTCTTGATAACAATTGGTCAAATTCTGATAATTGGGTAAACAATACTTTGCCGCCAAATTCATTTGCATCAGTAAATATCCCTTTAAATTTCAATAATTCTTACCCAGAATTATCAACCAATACAACTGTACGTAAACTTATTGTGGGAGCTAACGCTTCAATTAATTTGAAATCCTACAATCTGGATATTAAAGATTCATTGATTAGTTCTGGCAGCATATATGGAAATGGTGCTCTTAGAATGAGTGGAACAACACCACAAGGGATCTCCGGAGGTAATTCTTTCATTAGTAATCTTACAATCAATAACAATGGGGGAGTCACTATCGCAGGATTTAGAACAACCAAAGTGAATATTACAGGCACATACAAACCTATCTTAGGAACATTAAAAACAAATACAAATTTGGTTTTGGTATCTACTCAGGATTCTACAGCAAGAGTTGCTGAAGCACCATCCAACGTTTGTAATTATTTAAATGGAAATGTTGTAGTACAACGATATCTGAATTCAAACCCAAATTGGCATGGGGTAGGATTTCCGTTTACTAAGGATACAGTGGTTTCAATTTCAGCAATTAAAAGCTTTTACAAAACTGCATTTGACTGTTACAGATTCAATGAAAACAAAGACACGGTACCTGGCAAAAATATTAATAGTAAACAATGGATTAGAATGCTATACGGATCATTCATGCCAAAAAATGGTATAATATTAAGAGGAGGTACGTTTAATTCAACCATTAAAGTTGCAGGTCCATTAAACACCTGTACTCAAAATATACCCATAGAATACTCAGGCACTCATTCTTTTAAAGGTTGGAATTTAATTGCCAATCCGTTTGCTTCAAATATTGACTGGATTTCAATAATTTCAAAAAATCAAGGATTTGAGGATGCCATTTATCGCTTTGATCCTGATTCAAACAAATTTGCATCATATGTAAATGGTCTTTCAACTGGCCGTCAGTCCAATGTTATTGAAAATGGTTCTTCGTTTTTTATTCATTCTACCGGAGACACTATTCTTGTGATTGATGAGTCCGACAAAACAACTGCAGCCCCTATGGCATCTTTGTTCAGACAAAAAAATAACCAAAGTATTATAAGTTTGACTTTAGTCAACAAGAACTCTTCATTCAATGATAATGTTATTTTAAGATGGGGTGGAGGATATCCTGCAACAGATATGTTTGACAAAAAATACGATGCATATGATTTTGGAATTGATGATAATTTAGATATTTCAGTAAAAGGCGTTGATGGAACTTTATATTCCATATTCCATGGATCAGAACTTAATGACAATAAAACCGAAAACAGAAGCGTTTCATTAAGTATAATGAAATTAACCGAAGGTGAGTATTCTTTATCATATAAGATATTATCTGCTTTAGCGGGCGACAATACTGCGTATCTATATGATAAATTTACCCATCAATATTTCAAATTAGACAATGATTGTAATGATGAACAAAATTGTTCATATGATTTCAAAGTAACAGATGAGGAAAAATCTAAATCAGAAGATAGATTTTCTATAGTATTCAATTATCAAAAAGTTCCTACATCTAAAAATGAATTAATTACTTTGCTTAATAACATGGTACATGGCAATCAGGATTATGTTATCCAAAGTCATGCTTCATTTAAAAATTTAAAATGGGAGTTAATTGATAATTTTGGTAGAATTTTAAAAAGTGGTACTTTTAAAGATGTGACAAATTTTGGGAAGTACAACATTGCCGGTGGGTTTTTAGCCAATGGGTATTATTTTATCAGATTATTCATTGATGATAAATCATTTATAACTTTATCTGCTGTAAAACAATAATAAAATCCAATCAATAACCAACTGAAAAAAGGTAAACATGAAAAGGAAAAAATTTTTAGGAGTAATCATTGTTTTTTCTATATTGATTTTCAAAACTTCTTTATTAAAAGCTGGTCCTTTTGACCCAAATCCTCCAACTCCGGCAGGTAGTATTCCGGGTACCGAGGGGATACCTGTTGATGGAGGAATTACAATATTGGTGGCCGCTGGTATTGGATTTGGAATTAAAAAAATAAAAGACGCTAGACAGAACAATCAGGATTCATGCAGGCAATTCGACGAAAAATAATTAGTTTTTTTCAACTTTTTCCTGATGTCATTCGCAAATTTTTAGTCAGGTCTTTTGGATTGTTTGTGATATGGAAGTGCCTCTACCTTTTTTTATTTTCAGAAAAGAGGCTTTTAGACAAGCCATTGACAAATCTTGTCAGCACTCAGGCTGTTTATCTATTAAATAAAATAAATCATACTGTTGAATTTAATGCTAGGCCATCCGTTTCTTATCATGAAATAGATGGCCTGACTCATTTTACCGAAACCAATCTGGTTTTACTCAACAATCATGTAGTAGTCATAATACTTGATTCCTGCAACGGACTGGAATTGCTGGTGTTATATGTAGGGTTTATTATTGCCATGCCTGCAGTATGGTATAGGAAATTCTTTTTTTCAATTGTAGGTATGTTAGTCATACATTTTATGAATGTGTTGAGATGTGTCGGTCTTGCAGAATTGGCAATCAATTGGGTGAATGCATTTGATATTGCCCATCATTATATTTTTAAAGTGGTTGTTTATTGTAATATTTTTTTTCTTTGGTTCTGGTATTGTAAAAAAATTGATCTTTCAGTATATTAATTTACACAACTTCAATCAATATTGTCAGCATGAAATTTAATTTATACAGAAATGAAAGACAAAGATGGGTTGGGGGACTTTTGATAATTTTTGTTATATACTCATTATACTACCTGTTGTTTGCCGAAACGAATTATTTTATTCTAATACCGCGAATGCTCAGGCATGTCATAAAATTTATTGCAACAGTGGCGGTTTATCTTATTGGAACACATCATTTGGGGAAACTGAAAGACCGATGGATGATTTATCTATGGCATTTGGTACATATAAGTTTATTGGTTACAATTACATTGATTGGGTTCTATTCATGGTTATTCAGTCTGCAAAACATTAATGTAATACAATTGGCTAAAACTTTTCAGGAGTTTCTTATTTCACCGGTATTATACGTAGGTATGGCAATTTTAAACAATAGTTTAGTTGCAAATAAAAAAGTCTGATAAATGTATATCATTTTTATTTTTGATTACATTTTTTTATTTTTAGAAAAACATTTCAAATATGGATCAACTCACATTAGGCGTTGGAACTAGGCTTCAGCACACATTGCATGGGCCGGGTGTTATAATAGGTGTCAGATATGCTACTTATTTGATTTCTTTCATTAATGTAGGCATCAAAGAGATTGATAAAACAGATACTGCGTTAGATGACATTATTCCTGAAAATGTTACAATTGAAGTAGAAACCATTTCGGATGTCGAAAAGTCATTTCTAAAAATCCTACGTTTATGGTCTGACGTTAGTGAGGTAGTACCTTTGGGGGACCGATGGAAGGGTGGAGTGATGCTGCTACAGCCGGCGGATAAGTCACAAAAAGCGAAGGAAATTCCTATAGATATTTTCTTCCATAAAATTGTAATGCTTCGAGACAGATTAAGAGTAATGGAACAACAGATTAATGCTCATAAATTATTGAGTGATGAAGATAAGGTGAACCTTCAGCAATACATTACTCGTATTTATGGAACGCTAACTACATTCAATGTGTTATTCAAAAACAAGGAAAATTGGTTTGTAGGTGAAAAAGGCAGCAGTGAGTAATTTTATTTTCTTTTCCTGAATGTCATGCGCTTGTCGTCATTCAATAAAATTATCAGACGATCTTCAACAATGAAGTATTCTAATAAATGGTTTTCTATTTGAGTTGTAAATATTTCGCTGATTTCATTTGTTTTGCCATCCTTTTTTCTTTTTGAAAAAGTCGTGAATTTAATATAGTTTCCTTTGATATCAATATTTCCGATAAAACATGCAAACTCGTCATGCACTGTAACATTATTTTCAAATAAATTAAATTGCAAACTTGGATAATGGCGTAGTTTGTTTTTTTTGGTGTAATTAGTTGCTCCAATTTTTTCAAGTAACCAAATTGCATGTAAATCTGAAGGAAAAGTAAATTCACCCGACCCCTTGTAAATTTTGTCATTACAGAAAATGGCAACATTTTTTTTATGGTTGTTTTGTGAAGGATTACTGTTTGTTTTTTGCTCAGATATTGCAATTCTTACAATGGTATTGCCGGATTTGGCATTGTAAATTTCAGTGCCATCATTCATCACTATCGGGTTAACTGGTGTACAACTGATATTGAATTTATTGGCGCTTGTAAAATCAAATGATTTATCTACATCCATTTTTAATTGCCATTCTTCGGGATTGTTTCCATTGGCAATAAAGTCAACCCCTTTTTTGTGACAGGCAATGAGATTTGAATCTTTAATTTGTAATTGTTGTCGCTCTTTTTGATTTTTTATGTTGGAATAACATGAACTGATCATAAGGCCAATAATAATATGAAGGATATTTCTTATCATCAATAATTTGTTGCGTTTAAAAATTTGTATAATCTTATTCAAATTTAAGTGGATAAACTTTCTTTCCATTCACTGATTTAGTGTTAATTTTAACTAATAAATTTTATTCGAAATGAGAATATGCACAGTTATTTTGGCAATGCTGCTCTTAGGTTGTAATACAACTAAACAAATGAATACGCCGTACAAACCTGTTCATTCTATGATATACGATGGTAAAATATTTACTTCATTGTATCAACAGAATGCCGCAGAGTATAGGGCACTTTGTTTGCAGGCATACAATATGGCTGCAATCAGGCTGGATCAGTTTCAGCCTATAACTGAATTGCCAAAAGCAATTATAACCGATATAGATGAAACAGTTTTAGATAATAGTCCATATCCTATTCATCAGGCCTTATCGGGCAAAGATTATGACCCTGAATCATGGTTTAACTGGAGTTGTATGTCTGCTGCAGATACTGTTCCGGGGGCAGCTTCCTTTTTAAAATTTGCTGCCATGCATGGAGTAGAGATATTTTATATTACAAACAGAGATGAAAGAGAACGTGATTGTACATTGAAAAATCTAAGGAAATATGATTTGCCCAATACCGATACCAATCACTTGTTTTTGAAATCTGGCACTTCAAGTAAAGAAACAAGAAGACAAAAAGTTGCATCAACTCATGAAATAGTAATGTTGATAGGAGATAATTTGGGGGATTTCAGTAAACTGTTTGATAAGAAATCTCCGCAAGAGAGAAGTGATAATGTTGATGTTTCTTTAAATGAATTTGGAAACAGGTTTATTATTATACCCAATCCTAATTATGGAGATTGGGAAGGAGCACTTCTGAAATACAATTATAAATTATCTTCACAACAGAAAGACTCCGTATACAGAACTTTTTTAAAAACTTATTGATTTGTTATTTAAATAAATCCAGCCATAGATAAGATTTATTAGAAAGTTCTTTCTGAATCAAAGTTTTCCAGTTCTTTACTGACTGCATTCAGGAAAGAAGAGCCCAATGCCCCATCAATGATTCTATGATCGTAACTTAATGAGATATACATCATATGTCTGATGCCGATGGTGTCTCCCTGAGGAGTTTCTATTACCATTGGTCTCTTTTTTATTGCTCCAACAGCCATGATGGCCACTTGAGGTTGATTGATAATTGGTGTGCCCATGATACTGCCAAATGTACCCACATTCGTGAGCGTAAATGTCCCACCCATGGTGTCATCGGGTTTTAACTTGTTGTTTCTTGCCGCTTTAGCCAATCCATTTACTTGTTTTGTTAATCCAACAAGATTTAACTGGTCGGCATTTTTTATAACTGGTACAATCAAATTACCTGATGGAAGGGCTGTAGCCATTCCTATGTTGAGGTCTTTTTTAACAATAATTCTGTCGCCATCAAGGGAACTGCTCAATAAAGGATACTTTTTTAAGTTCTTTACAATTGCTTCAATAAACAAGGGTGTAAAGGTTATTTTTTCACCTTCTCTTTTCTCAAATTCTTTTTTTACTTTTTCTCTCCACAAAACAAGATTAGTTACATCGCATTCCGCAAAACTGGTAACATGAGGACTTGTTTTTTTACTATCTACCATATGCTTGGCAATCAGTTTGCGCATACGATCCATCTCGATGATTTCAACATTGCCTTGGTATTGAACAGGAGCGCTGGTTTCATTGGATACAGGTCCATCATTGCTTATTATTGCAGGAGGTATGCTGGCAGCGGGAGTTGATGTTGGAATGCTGTTGGCAGTTCCGCTTTTTTTATTGGATACATAAGCCAATATATCTTTTTTACTCACTCTTCCATCTTGTCCTGTGCCGGGAATATTTTCCAATTCTGCCATTCCAATTCCTTCGCTTTGAGCAATATTGAGCACCAATGGAGAGTAAAATCTTGCAGAAGAATTAGTAGCATTAACTTCCTTCACAGCCGATGGTTGGTAAGGAATTGATTCAATGTTAACATTACTCTGATTTGTTGCTGCCTTTGAGGTCTCTACAGGGGCAGCTGATACTGAAGCGGCTCCTGATTTGCTGATTCTCGCGATAACTGTTCCAATAGGAACCACATCATTTTCTTTGAATAAAATTTCCTGAATAATTCCTTCTGCTATGGAAGGGACTTCACTATCAACCTTGTCAGTAGCAATGTCTAAAACAGATTCATCCATAGCAACTTTATCACCCGGCTGTTTGTGCCATTTTAAAATAGTGGCTTCCATGATGCTTTCACCTAACTTAGGCATTATCAGGTCAACTGTACTCATATATAAATATTATAAATTCAAATAATAGAATAATTGCAAATGTACACAAAAACCATAAGTTGTTTCAAATCCAAAATCGGTTGAATTTATTATGATTTCTGATATTTTTTAATGAATAATAAAACCGGCATTGGCTTTTTGAAAAAAAAACAATGCATAAAATGTTTTGTTGGATTTTGTCAATTCTAAGTTTGAAGATTATTTATTATAAATAATCTTAACTCATTTAACGCATGAACTGCAGTAACCTGAATATTTTTCTGCCTTTCAAATCTTACATGAATTTTTTTAGCGACAACATTGTATTTGTTGCCAACTGCAATCCAAACTGTGCCAACGGGTTTTTCAGCACTCCCTCCTTCAGGTCCCATTATACCGGAAACTGCAATGGCATAATCTGTTGAGAGTTTTTCTATTGCCCCTCTCACCATCTCTGTCACAACATTCTCACTCACAGCACCATTTTGATCAATCGTTTCTTTTTCAACTCCCAGTAAATTTACTTTAGTTTCATTTGAATAGGCAACTATACTTCCTTTGAAGTATGCAGAAGAGCCCGGTATTGAGGTTAATAGATGCGAAATATATCCACCCGTACAACTTTCAGCGGTGCAAACCGTTTGCTTTCTTTGCATTAATAATGAAGCCAATGCTTTTTCCATAGGAGCATCCTCCAGTATAACCAGGTAATCTTTTACAATAACACTAAGCTCGTGAAACTGCCTGTTGATTAGTTCTTCTGCTTGTGCCTCATTATTTTCAATAACGCTTAGCCTTAAACGCACCATCCCAAAATTGGGGAGATAGGCCAATTTAATTTGATCCGGAAGTTTTGCTTCAAAATCTACCAGTAAATCTGCCAGCATGGATTCACCTATTCCGAAAGTGACAAGTGTTCTGTGGGTGATATAAGGTAGAGTTGACTTTTTTATCAGTGCTGGAATTACTATATCTTCCATTAGTCCTTTCATTTCAGTTGGAACGCCTGGCATACTGATAAATATTTTTCCATTTTTTTCAAACCACATTCCAGGTGCGGTGCCTCTTGTATTTAATAATACTTCACAGGTGTCAGGAACTTCCGCTTGTTTCAAATTTCTTTCTGTGATTGGCCGTTTAAAAACTTTCTCAAAAAGTGTAGTCACATTTTCAAGTGCTTGCTGATTAACAACCATTTTTCCTTCAAAATATTTACACAAGAGCGGTTTAGTAATGTCATCTGCTGTTGGTCCCAACCCGCCTGTTATAAATATGATATCAGCATGCGAAGACTCTTCTTCCAGCGATGACCATATTTCATTCCAATTGTCACCCACTGCTACTCTTCGTATAATCTTGATACCTATTTTGTTCATTTGTTGTGCAATCCAAGCACTGTTGGTATCAATTACCTGTCCTATTAATAATTCATCGCCAATTGTGATTATTGAAGCATTTGTCATTCTTCAAAATTAATTTAATAATGATTAATTTCTTTCTTTATTCTTCTGTACAATTAATTTGTTTTATCTACCTTTAATCTTAAAAAATAAAAATGGAAAAACAAGGATATAAAAACCATATGAGAAAAGCCCCCCGAGCTTATTATTTAGGTCTGCTTTTAGCATTGATGACTTTGATATTCTCTTTAATATATTGTAAAGACATTTCAACAGGTTGGAGAGGCAATTTATTGCCTGCTCTATTTGCTTATTTGTGCATCGCCATCATTTTAATAGGATATTTTGCGAGATCTTTCGCATTAAAGGCACAAGACAGGGCCATCAGAGCTGAGGAGAATGTAAGGCATTTTGTATTGTCAGGTAAATTACTGGATAGCAAATTGACAATTTCTCAAATCATCGCATTAAGATTTGCAAGTGATGAGGAGTTCTTAACTCTGGCTCAAAGGGCTGTTGCTGAAAATATGTCCAGCAAGCAAATCAAAGAAGCTATTCAGCATTGGAGAGCAGATTATTACAGAGTTTAATTGATCATAAAACTTCCGGCAAATTCATGTTCATTGCAGAAGCAAATATTCGGATACATTATGCATTGACAGATCAGATGGGTTTTGTTTACCATGGTCATTATGCACAATTTTATGAAATAGGAAGAACGGAAGCGATTCGTACGCTTGGTTATACCTATAAAGATATTGAGTCAATGGGTATCATTATGCCTGTTATTGAAACCAGATTCAAATTCTTGTTGCCCGCAAAGTATGATGATTTAATTACAGTAAAAACAATTTTAAAAGAAATTCCAGATAATCATCGTATTGTCTTTTACGGTGAAATTTATAACCAGTCAGCACAGTTGTTGAATGTAGGAGAAGTTACGATGTATTTTATGCAAGTAGAAGGGATGAAGAAGATTCCAATGCCCAAAGAACTCAAAGACAAAATAGAAAAATATTTCTTACAGTAATTTCTATTATCTTCCGGATATGCCGTCAACACTTGCTTTTCCAGGACCAAGAAGCAATAGCGCTAAAAATGCCCCCAGGTATAAAGCAGCTATTTCGCCCTTTCCAAAAAAATCGCTGTTGTGTACTTTGAATAAAGCAACTGACATGCAAATAATAAGCGGTACAGATGCGAGTCTGGTGAACAATCCTATAACTATAAAAAGCCCACAAAAAAATTCAGCGAATACAACCAGTAATAAAGATATCGTACCCCCTAGTCCCAGGAAATTGATGAACGTAGCTTTAATGTCAGCGAAACGAACCAGTTTTTCGTAACCATGTTTCATCATTAAAATACCAAATACCAATCTAAGTAAAAACATGGCAGTGTTAAACATGCCTGAAGTATAATTGGTCGACAGAAGTTTTTTCATCACTAAATTATTTTAATAAAAATAACGATTTTTTAATTAATTAGTACACTCATTTGATTCTGTCTTTCTTTGTTATAGATTCTTTATTTTTCCTTATATTTATTTTCAATAATCGTATTTTACACTTTTTGTATTTTACCTTTGTCGGATATTGTCATAACCTGTCAAAATATGCATACATTCTTATCTTCTCTTTTTTGTCAAAAGATTTACGATGAAAACTTAGGTATTTCTTGTAGGTTTTTTTTATTGAGTTTCATTGTATTTCCCATTGCTTTATTTGCCCAGCCAACCCATATAAATACGGATAATAATAAAAAAATCAAAGAGGCCATTTCGTTTTTCGATAATAAAGAATATGGATATGCCTATCCTCTTTTGAAAGAATTGAAATTGAAATGTTTCCATAATTCAGATAAAACAACTCAGTTATTGGATGAAGAAGTCGATTGTTATTATATCGCTTGTCGATTGAAAATGAATGATGAGTTTGCCGAAAATGAAGCAATAGATTTTGTATCAGGCAACCATCCATTGTTTCTGATTCAAAAACTAAGTTATTATCTTGCTCATTATTACTACAAAAAAGAAGATTTTGAAAATTCTCTGCTTTATTTTGATAAAGCAGGATATGACCATCTTACCAATCCTGAAATTGCCAATGCAAAATTTGAAAAAGGCTACGCATTGTTTAATCAAAAAAAATTTGAAGAGGCAAGGTCTTTATTCAATGAAGTGACTCAATTGAACGAAAGCGATTACTGTTTCCCTGCCTGGTATTATTATGGATTCATTTCTTATTACTTCAAAGATTATAATGAAGCTTTAAAGGCCTTTACAATTGCGGTAAAAGACGAAGAGTACAATAGAGTGGTTCCATATTACATAGCTGAAATAATGTATTCTCAGGGTGATAAGGAAGATGCATTGATGTATGGCGATAGTGTTTTGAAAAACAATCACACGCTTCATTATGAGCAAGAACTTAGTCTTTTGATTGGTCAATTGTATTTCGAAAAAAATAATTTTCAAAAAGCAATGCCTCTTTTAGAAAATTACGTGGCCAATGAAAATGGGGTGTCAAAAACAGTTTTATATGAGTTGAGTTATTGTTATTATCAAACAAATAATATATCCAAGGCTATCAAAGGTTTTAAGGAATTGAGCAATGAAAAAGATTCATTGGGACAAAATAGTATGTATCAGTTGGGCAGTCTTTATCTGTCTGTAGATGATAAGCGCAATGCCCGCAATGCATTTCAATATTGCGCATACAATAACAGCGATTTGTTACAACAAAAAATTTCCAAATTCAATTATGCTAAACTCTCATACGAACTCGGTTATCAGGATATCGCTTTAAATGAAATTAAAGAGTTTTTAAAAGATTATCCTGCTTCAGAATATGATATGGAAGCAAAAGAATTAATGGTTAATTTATTGGCAAAAACGAATGATTTTTCTCAGGGAATTGCAATGTATGAATCGCTTAAAAGCCCATCTTTGACTGCTCAAAAGGTCTATATTACCTTGTTGTATGGAAAAGCTGTTCAGTTGTTTAATGATCAGAATTTAACTGAGTCCGATGCTGTATTTGGCAAATTGATACAAACGCCTTTCGCGGAAAAACTTTCTCCCTATGCTAAGTTTTGGAGAGGAGAGATTGCATACAGGGAAAAAAGATATGATGATGCCATCAGATTTTTTTCAGGATTTATTCAATCTAATCCCAGTGCTTTGAATGAAGCAAATTTAATCAATTGCAGATATTCACTCGGGTACAGTTATTTTCAGAAAGGTATGTATAAGAATGCTTTGCAGCAATTCGAATTGATTGGTAAAACAATTTCAACTTCATCCGGAACATTGCAGCAAGATGCCTTCATCAGATCTGCGGATTGTTATTATGCATTGAGGGATTTTGTAAAATCGCTTAACATGTATGATATTGTCATCAATAATAACCTTACCTTTTCCGACTATGCGCTGTTTCAAAAAGCAATGATTGTAGGAGTTAAAAACAGCGATGAAAAGATTGTTTTGATGAATTCTCTAAAGGCGAAATTTCCATCAAGCAGTTTGTTGCTCGATTCCAAAATGGAAATTGCTTCAACATATATTGCTGAGCAAAACTTTTCTCAGGCTGTACCTTATTTGCAGGATTTGATTAAAAACAACGACGCTTTAAGGTTGAGGCCGGTTGCTTTTTTGAAATTAGGACTGGCTTTTTACAATGATGATCAGTACGAAGAGGCATTGAAGACTTTCAAGGAGCTGATTCGTCAGTATCCTCAATCTTCTGAAACTCAAGATGCATTATCAATTGTGAAAGATATTTATGTTGAAAAAGGTCGTTCGGATGAATATCTTGATTTGCTCAAAGACAACGGCATTAATATAGGAATTAATGAAGCAGATTCGCTGACATTTGTCTCAGCTTACAAAAAGTTTGAATCTGCTGATTACACTGGATCTAATTCGGCTTTTAATATTTACTTAGCACGATATACAAACGGCATGTTCAGGTTGGATGCCAATTATTACAACAGTATTGCTTATCTTAAACAAAATGATTTTCAAGGTGCAATTAAAGGGCTTTGTTTGATAAACAGGCAAGGGTTAAGCCCTTTCTATGAATCAGCCACTCTTGAACTTGCCAAAGTTTATTATTTTGAACTGAAAAATTATGACAGTGCTAAAAAGTATTTTCATGAATTGATGAATAATACTACTGTCGCTGAAAATCAGTTAGAAGCCTTGAGGGGTTTTGTAAGGAGTTGTTACCAGTTGAATGACTACCAAACTGCAGACACTGCCGCTCAAACTTTGTTGCACATGAAAAATATCAGTATTGACGATAAAGCAATAGCTTTCCTTGTAACTGGTAAGTCTCAACAAAAATCAGGCGATTGCATAAGCGCATTGATTTCATTCAAATCTGTTTCTGCAATCAATAAATCATCATGGGGAGCAGAATCAAGATTTGAGACAGCTCATTGTTATTTTGAATTGGATGATTTGAAACTTTCCGAAAAAGCGGCAATGTCTGTAATCAAAGAAACAGGCTCCTATGATTTTTGGGTCACAAAATCATACATATTGATGGGTGATATTTTTATGAAGCAGAAAGATTATTTCAATGCAAAGGCCACTTATGAAAGTGTTTTCAAAAATGCGTTTATTGCAGAATTGAAAAATGAAGCCCAGCAAAAATATAAACAGGCCTATTCAGAAGAGAAAAAACTTCCGGAATTGAAAAATAAAATAATTGAATGAGAATGAAATATTTTCAAATGAAATTTAGATGGATTTTATGGGTATTTGCCATTTTTGCTAATGGTGTCTTATATGCTCAAAAAGACACCGCAGTTAAACCGAGTGTAACCATCATCTCCACTTATAAGCCGGTTTTGATAAGCCCGGCAAAAATAAATTTATACGGGTCACCTTTGCCGGCAGATACCAACAGGGAAGTAAGAACATACAATATTCCATCTCAAAATTATGTGTACTCTTATGAATCGGTATCACTCAATCCATTGAAGTTGCAGACCGATTCGAACGAACTTTTTAGGACTTTACATCATTTTGTGAAAGTAGGATTTGGAAATCTAAAAACACCTTATTTGGGTGCAGGTGTTTTTTTTAACAAAATCCCATCAATGCTAGTTAGTGCAAATGTGAGTTCAATATCATCAAAAGGGTCAATTAAAAATCAGGATTATTCAATGTTTTCTTTGAAAAGCAATGGAAGTTATTTTTTAAAGAATAACGAAGCGAATGCCAATATCGCTTACAACAGGAATCAGTTTTATTTATATGGCTATGATCACACATTATATGATTTTAATAAAAAAGATATCGCTCATTTGATGAATGACTTCAGTTTTTCATTGGGGATAAGAAATACAAATAAAAATCTCGTCCGATTGTATTACCACCCTGTAATTGGACTGAATGTATTTTCTTTAAAAGATTCTTTGATTGAAACCACAACGAATTTGATGTTGCCTGTTGAATATAGATTTAATGATAAGTTCACATCGGGTATTTTTGCTTCCATTGACGCGACCAGTGTATCAATTACTAATCAACCTTCACCGAAAGAAAAATTCAGCAATAATGTTTCGAGTATCAAAGGTTTTGTAAAATTCAAATCAGATTATTTTAACGTAGACGCAGGTGCTGCCGCTATTTCAAATGCAGGACATTGGTCTTTTCTGCCCGACATCAAAGGAGAAATGCCTCTTTCATCCAGTAATGTGATATTAGTTGCAGGTTGGATTGGCAAAGTAAATAAGAATACTTACAGAAATTTATCTGGTATAAATCCTTATTTAAAAGGTCAGTCTGTAAAACAAAACACAATTGAAAAAGAAATGTATGGCGGAATCAAATCAAATATTGGGAAATATATTTCAGTTAGTGCAAAAGCTGGTTGGGAGCGGTATAAAAATTTTCAGTTTTTCCTGAATGATACAGCAGCAGGTTCAATACTAAACGCCTATACTTTATCAAATGAAGAACGCATCAACAACTTTTCTTTACACGGAGAGTTGAGTTATGTAAAAAACGATAAGTTTAGTTTAATGGGGGAAGTTACTTTTAATGGTTACACAGGGATGAAGGTGAATGCAAGAGCCTGGAATACTTTGCCAATGGAAGCGCGAATTAACTTTATGTCACAGGTTAATAAAAAGATGAAAATATCTGGAAGTTTTTATCTTTTTGCAGGCGGACATTATCTGCAGAAAGGAAACATAAGCAAAGTGTATGAAGGAGGTTCTGATTTGAGCTTATCTGCAGAATATAAAATTAGCAAGATGTTTGTTGGCTTCTTGCATCTTAATAATATCTTTGGAAAGTCTTATGAGCGTTGGCGTTATTATCCGGTTTATGGATTTAATGGATTAGGTGGTTTAAAAGTGAATTTTTAATGCATGTTAAAACAATGGTGGAAGAATTAATTGAACAATTTCTTTATTTAAACAATGAATGTCCATTGCCTGGATTAGGTAAGTTGTCTATGGAGACAAAAAGTGCTTTTGTAAAAGCCGGAGAGCAAAAATTATCTCCTCCCTTACAAATCATAAAGTTTGTTTCAGCAGACACTAATTCTGCTGATTTTATTGCTTTTATTGCTAAAAATAAAAAAATATCCGCAGAAGCGGCCTCTGCAATGCTCAATGAGTTTTGTCAGCAAATAATAGAGTTAAAGTCCAAGCAAAAAATATCGATAAACCAAACCGGATATTTCTATAAAGAAGGAAATGTCGCTATAGAGTTTAAACAAATTATAACAGATGATGTGCTGACTCCTGCAGTGAATTTGAATCATGTGGTGCACCCTGTAAAAGAAGGTAAATTACTGGTGGGTGACGCTGAGTTGCCAATAGAATTCATGAAGGAATATATAGCCGCATCTAAAATGCAAAAGGCTTATCAGTGGTGGATTGCAGCTGCATGCATGGGGATAGTTTCTATAGCTATGATTGTAGTTTATTTGACGAGTTTTAATGCAGGAAAACTTTTTGGGAATGCGGCATCTGTTGAAATCAATTCAGAAACAATAACGTATAAAAAAGTGAATTAGTGTTTTAATATGATACATTATAAAAACTGTCCAATTTGTTTGAGTGAATCAATTGCAGAAGATTTTACAGCAAAAGACCATACGGTGAGTCTGCAAAATTTTTCAATCTGGAAATGCAAATCCTGTAATGCAAAGTTCACTCAGAATATTCCAGATCAGCTACAAATTGGAGCATACTATCAATCTGATGCGTACGTTTCACATAGTGATACTAAAAAAGGATTTATCAATGCAATGTATCATAATGTTCGTAATTATACTTTGCAGATAAAAAGAAAACTGGTTGTAAAAGAAGTCGGCAAAAAAACAGGCGACATCCTGGATATTGGTTGTGGTACCGGTGCTTTTTTAAATAGTATGAAATTTGCAGGATGGTCTGTTTCAGGATTAGAGCCTGATGAAACTGCAAAAAATAAAGCGATTGAGTTGTATGATATCACTCCAAAGCAACCTGATTCATTGTTTGAATTGAAAGAAAATTCCTTTGATGCTGTCACTATGTGGCATGTGCTTGAACATGTCCATCAATTGGATGAATATATGCATCAATTGAAAAAAATATTGAAAGACAAAGGAGTCATTTTTATTGCTGTGCCTAATCATACTTCATATGATGCCGGTTATTATAAAGAGTGCTGGGCTGCTTATGATGTCCCACGTCATTTGTATCATTTTTCTCCTAAAAGCATGGAATGTTTACTTCAAAGGCATGGGCTGAAATTGAAAACTGTTAAACCAATGTGGTTTGATAGCTTTTATGTCAGTATGCTCAGCGAAAAAATTAAAAGGGGAAAAAATAGTATCGTATCCGCTCTTGTCAGAGGCTTCGTTTCCAACCTGCAAACTTTGCTTATCCGTAAAA
>CANFOP010000032.1 GCA_947448685.1 Chitinophagaceae bacterium
CCTTCAAAGCGAATGTTTTCAAGTTCCGTCAAGAAAGTAGTATGTCTGCAATGATCACTCCAATAAGTATCAATCGCTTTTATTTCAGTAATGGTTGGATTTCTTTTTTCTTCAATGAAATATTTTTGAATGCATTTTAGATCTTCAATATCAATAGAGAGTCTTTGAATATGCAGAAAATGTTGAAGTTCTTCATTGCTATAACTTTGAAATCCTTCGATTGTTTCAACATTTTTGGGTTTTGGGGTTGAAGGCTTATCTATTATTGCCAAACTTTTTTCTCTGGAATCAACTGGGTTTATTAGATATTTTTTGATTGAATGGATTGTTTCATCATTTTTGAAATGATCGATTCCATATACCACCGCTGTATTTATTGAAATGTTGTTATGTCCTAACAACAACTGACAACATTGCCTTGCTGCATCTGCCCTGATATCAAATTGTCCGGGTAAGTATTCGACTGCAACTATTGTTTCGTGAGAAGGTAATTCATGTAAACAAATATCTGATACAGGATCTGATAGTACGGAAGAAATGATAAGAGACAATTCCTCTTCTTTTATATTTAGGATATCATAAAGTAGATAAGTGCAGATTTTTCCGGAGAATTCAAATGTTTTCAATTCATTGAGTAATGCTGCAGATTTTGTATCAAATCCTTCTTTCTTTTTTATGTAAATGCGTGTGTCCAATGAATTTATTTTAACACACAAATGAATGCGAGGATAGGGCCTCAAAGAAGGCATTCACTTGTAGTAGTTTATTTATGGTAAACTGTAGAAACGCTCATCCTTATTATGAGCATATACAAGTTTTATTTTGATAAGCATCAAATGCTTATTTGCAAAGGCGAAATTACAAAGTATTTTTTAGTAAAGGAAATACTTTTAAAAAACTGGTGTGATTAATAATTAAACACACCAGTAAGTTCATTATGGCATTAACCCCTCCAGTTTCATTGCTCTGATCATTCTGGTGATTCCAATACCTCCACCTGAACGGGGGAAGAAAGTCTGGCCCAAAAAATCGTTTAATTCTTCTTCTACTTTATCTTTTCCAAAAAGATCAAAAAGTTTTTGAGCGTAGCATCCTTCCTCAATACTGTAAAAAGCCTTTTTTTGTTCTTCTGCATCACAACTTCTTTCAGCACTTCCTATGGTTTCAATCCCATGAAGCAAGACATCAATTTTATTGGATAATTCTTTGTCAGACTCATTTCTTTTCATGTTCCAGAATGGATTTGTTCTTTCAGGAAAAAATCTTAAGAAGAAAACATCTCCAAAGTCTTTTTGTATATTCAATTCATCCTCGGCTTCAATTAAATAAATATTGTATTTTTTGCATACATCTTCGTAGTTGCCCATTACAGGTTGCTTAAATCCTAAATAAGCCAATAATTCGACTTCTAATTTTTCCAGCGTTTCAATACCACCCTTTAATTCAAATTCAAACATGGGAAAAATTCTATCGTGCCTTCCAGGTATAGGATTTACCTCATCTCTGTAACTGGTTGAAACACAAAAGAATCCTTTTTCTTCAGGTGCTTTCAACAACTCATACTCTAACCACATTTGACCGGTTTGTGGTAAAGGAAGAATTTGATCGGCAAATTTGTAACTCGCAATGGAATGTGGATTTTCACAGGCGGCCATAATACTAATTCTGTTCTGTGTGTGAACTTCTATGAAACCCTGCTGTAAAAAAAAAGTTCTCAATTTGTTTACTACAAATGAGAACTCTTTGGAATCAACTACCGGAATGAATGCATCGGAGTTTTTTTTGTACACCGCATTGAGCGGTACTTGTTTTTGCATAATGTTATTTTTTTGCAAAGGAAATTAATAAATATTTTCTTTCAAACTAATTTTTAAAAAATTGAAATATTTTAAAAAAGCAGTACTCAATTATTTTATTTCTGAAAAGAAATCCAGTTTTCTAACTTCTGATAAATAATTATCAATTTCTTTTTTTGGATTGTCAGATAAATAAAGTCCTCTTCCGATAATCAAAAAATCAGATTGTAAATTTTCAATGGCAAAAGCAGGTGAATTATAATTTTGCCCTTTATTATCTTCTTTCGCTGAAAGGTTAATTCCTGGAGTAAATTTCAAAAACCCGGTTTTTAATGCTGTGCTTTGGCAAACAGCACCGATGACATCAGTATAATTGTAAAGAAATTGTTTGCATTTTTCTATATAATCATTATCTGTAAGAGCGCCTTTGCTGGACATTTCCAATATTGGAATTAATGCAGGTTTGTTAACTGTATCCCAATCCTGTATTGCTTTTAAAGATGCTTCTCCTGCAATTACATGTATTGTAACCATGTCTGCCCAAGAAGCTATAGAATAAATACCTTGACTTAACTGCAATAGTTGCGTATTTCCAATATCAGCAAATTTTCTGTCCTCAATGATTAAGAATTGTTTTTTTTCAGAAAGAGACTTCAGTTCAAGTATGAAATTTTCTGAAAAATCTGTAATGATATCTGCATGAAGTTTTACAGCACAAATATCATCTCCAACAATAGATAAAAATTTGATTATTTTTTGAGCACTAGTCAAATCTACTGATGCTATCAGGTTGCTTTTTTTTGTATTCGCAATATTTAATAACCTTTGACCAATGGGGTGTTGATGACTTTGTGGAAAATATTTTTTTGTTTGCTCAGGAACAGGCGAATTGGAATGATTACTGTCTAAGAATATTTTCACTTCATTATAAGTATCTATATTGATTTTCTTTTCTGAAATCAGCAAATCAATTAATGAGGAAACAGAAAATAATGCCGTGACTTTATATCCCAGATCAGTAAGTTTTTTCATACCTCCTTGCTCTCTGTCCATCACCACCAGTATTTGTTCTATTATCAGGCCTTCCTCTTCAAGTACTTTGATGGTCTCCATCAAGCTCTGACCGCTTGTAATCACATCTTCAATTAATACAACCTTATCGCCCGGTGTATGAATACCTTCTAAAATTTTTTTAGTACCATAACTTTTTGCTTCTTTTCTTTTTATCAACATGGGCAATCCGGTTTGAGTGGATATCATGGTAGCTATTGGCAAGGCTGCATAAGGAACACCACATATTCTTTGAACAGATGTATTTATGTCTTCCTTTAATAAGAAAGCCAGATTGGTTAATAATTCAGGGTATGAAACAATATTTCTAAGATCAATGTAAATAGGAGATTGCTGGCCACTCTTCAATATAAAATCCCCAAATTTTACACATTCAATATCAACGAGCGATTGTAAGAAAGAATTTTTATTGTACATATTTAGTTGATGCTTTTTAGTTTGCCTTTAAATTCATCTATTGATGAGTATCCTTTTTGGTGCATTAGTGCGGATAATTCATTACTGATTCTATCAAAACATGCTGGACCTTCTTGCCAAAGAGTTGTGCCTATTTGAACCATACTTGCTCCACACAAAATATGCTCAAATACATCCTGCCCATTTTGAATACCACCACATCCAACAATATCAACTCCATCCAGTAAAGTATAGAACATTCTAACATTAGCTAATGCGGTTGGTTTAATATACATACCACCCAAACCCCCAAAACCATTTTTGGGTTTAATGACTACACTTTCCTTCTCTACATCTACCCACATAGCATTACCGATACTGTTTACACAGCAAACATAAGCAACCGGAAATTTTTTTAATACAGTTGCCATTGATTCAAAATGAACCATATCAAAGTAGGGTGGTAATTTCACTCCAATAGATTTTGAAGAAGTTTCAAAAGCTTCAGTCAGTAATTGTTCGCTTGCATCGAAATCATATCCTGTTTGCGGTTTTCCTGGAATATTCGGACAGGATAGGTTCAATTCAATGAGTTTGATTGAATCTGCTTTATCTGCATTTTTAAGTAATTCAAGATTCTCTTTTTTTGAAAGGCCGGCAATTGATAAGATAGATATTTTATTATGCAGATACTGAGATTTTTCTATAAATTCCAGATAGTATGCCAGACCATGGTTAGGTAATCCCATGGAATTAATACTGCCATTGGGGATGTCGGCATATCTTGGTAAAGGGTTGCCTGTTCTGGCTTCCAGCGTGCAGCTTTTAGTAACCAATGCGCCAACTTTGGCATTTAGTAAAACGGAAAGTTCATTTTCGTCGGTGCAATGAACACCAGAAGCATTCATTAAGCAACTGTCTAAATGATGTCCCGCCAGTGTTGTCTTAAGTAATTGATGTATGCCCATTGAAATGAGAAGTATTCTGTTTATATGGTTGATGAAGGTAAAAAATAATCATGAATCAATTGCCTTCATGAAGATAATAGGCATGAAGTGTGTTTTTCATTAATGCTGCAATAGTCATCAAACCTACACCTCCGGGAACCGGAGTAATGTAACTGCATTTTTCAAAAACTTCATCAAAAGCCACATCTCCCTTGATGCTATACCCAAGCTTTTTAGAAGTATCAGGCACACGGGTTATGCCAACATCAATTACAACTGCTCCATTTTTTATCATGTTTCCTTTTATAAAATTAGGTATGCCAACAGCAGCAATAACAATATCAGCCTCCAAGCAAATTTGTTCTATATTATTGGTTCTGCTATGGCAAACAGTTAAGGTGGCATCTCCATTTTTTCCGGGTTGGCTCAATAAAATACTGATAGGTCTGCCAACGATGTTGCTTCTACCAATTACCACTACTTTTTTTCCAGATGTTTCAATATTGTAATGTGAAAGCATCAATACAATTCCCAAAGGGGTTGCTGGAATGAAGTCAGGATTCCCAGTCAATAATTTTCCGGTATTCAAAGGGTGAAATCCATCAACATCTTTTGACGGATGGATGCTTTTTACAATATCTTGTTCATTGATTTGTTGTGGAAGAGGCAGTTGAACAAGAATTCCATCAATGGATGAGTTATTATTTAGTTTTTCAATTTCGTTTATTAAAACATGCTGGCTAACATTTTCGTCCAGGTTTATAATAGTGCTCTGAAATCCAACCTCCTTACATGCTTTTATTTTGTTTGAAACGTAAGTTTTGCTGGCACCATTTTCGCCTACTAAAATCGCAGCCAAATGTGGAACTCGTTTGTTTTCTGATAAAATACATTCAACTTCAGCCTTTATATCATTTTTTAATGCCTGTGCTACAATTGAACCTTGTAATAATACCATGATGACAAAAATAAATAATAATAGAAATGTTGTTATTGTATATAAGGCTTAAAAAGATGACTTAACAATTTGGTAACATAGGGTTAATATTATCATAACTATTGATTAATATTTAAGTAATAAGTATGGTATTTCTTTGCATCCAATAAAAATAAAAGATGAGAACATTTATTCTAATTTCTTTGGCTGCTTTATTTTCTTTTTCGGCAATTGCTCAATCCGGCAGAATTGAAGGATTCATAACAGATGCTGTAACAGGAGTGAAAATATCTTCTGTAAGTATACAGGTGATAGAAACCGGGAAAACCCTGGCGGCAGATATCGACGGAAAATATTCCATTCAGTTGGATGCATCAAAAGTTTACTCATTAAGATTTTCGGCAGTAGGCTATCAAACTAAAAGAGTGGATGATATTCATCCAACTGCGAATCAAACAAATTACTTAAATGTTTTAATGAGTCAATCAGCTAAAACTGAAACGGCTGTTGAAATAAGGTCATCTGCAAAAAAAGAATCTACCGCAGCATTGATTTCATTACAGAAAAACACATCCGTAGTAGCACAGGTAATCAGTGCAGAAGCAATCAGAAGAAGCCCTGATAAAAATACGGGTGAAGTGCTGAAAAGAGTTCCGGGTACTTCCGTACAGGAAGGAAAATTCCTCGTTGTTCGCGGATTAAGCGATCGTTACAATCAGGCCATGCTAAATGGTGTTTTATTGAGCAGTACAGAGCCTGATAGAAAAACATTCAGTTTTGATATTTTCCCATCTGCCATGATTGATAACATTGTAATGAATAAAACATTCACACCGGAGTTACCGGGAGAATGGGCAGGAGGATTGGTGCAGGTGCAAACAAAAGATGTTCCTTCTGTTTCATTTTTGAATATTCAGTTTGGTTCAGGGTTTAATAGCAATACTATTGGAAAACAATTCTTACAATCCAATGGAGGAAAACTCGATTTTCTGGGAGTAGACGATGGAACAAGAGCTTTACCTGCGTCCCTTCCGTTGAGATATGATTTCAGTCAATTATCTTCTGAAGAGAAAACAAACTATGGAAAATTATTCAGAAACAACTGGCAACCAATTGTTACTAGCACGCCTGTAAACAGTTCTTTTCAATTGAATGGCGGAACAAACAAAAGGATTTTTAATAAAAAAGTTGCAGCCATTTTTGCTTTAACATACAACAATACCAACAAAATCACTCCATTCGACAATAATTTTATTGCCAATAATGAAGGAGATATTGAACTGCACTATGAAAATAATAAATACAGCAGAGAAGTTTTAGTGGGAGGACTTGCAAATGTTGCTGTACAGCTTAACACCAACAACCGAATAAGTTTTAAAAACATCATCAATGTCAACAGCAGTGATTTTGTCATTGACAGATTTGATGGAAGAGATTATATCATCAGTGGTGGTGGAAATGGAGACAGAGTGAAGGCTACTGAAATAGGATTCAAACAAAATACTTTTTTTAATACACAAGTCAGCGGTGAACATTTTATTCCAAAATATGCATCAAGACTTAAATGGTATGGAAGTTTTAATATTTTAGATCAATACATTCCAGATCAAAGAAGATTGTTTTACACACAGGATGGAACGGATTCGTCTGCTCCTTTTTATGCTTTGCTTGGTTTAGGTGCGGGACAAAAAAGCGGCAGTATTTTTTATAGTTTTCTGAACGATTATATATACAATGCTGGAGCAGATATCAATAAGACTATAGATTACAAAGGAAAAAAACACAACATTAAGTTGGGTTATTTATTTCAGGTAAAAGATAGGTTATTTGATAGCCGTCCTTTCTTCATCAACACAGCAAGCAATTCGTTTAAACAATTAAGTGCCAATGAGATTTTTTCAGCAGATCACTTCGGTGTAGGTAATGATAAGGTTCAGTTTGATGAAATCGGAGGAAATGCTTTCAGATACTTGGCTAACACCATATTGAACGCTGCATTTTTACAATTCGATAATCCTATAGGAAAAAAAGTACGAATTGTATGGGGTGCTCGTTTTGAAAGTTTTGATCAACTGGTTGGAAGCGTTAGACAATCTGACCCTAGACATGTTCATTCATTGGTAAACGATGTTTTACCCGGAGTGAATCTTACTTACAAACAATCTTCCAAATCGAATATAAGATTGGCTGCCAGTCAAACTGTTGTAAGACCTGAATTCAGAGAACTTAGTCCTTTTGCATTTTATGATTTTGAATTGGGGGCTCAGGTTGTTGGAAATAAAGCAGCAAAAAGAACGAAAGTTTCTAATCTTGATCTCCGGTATGAAGTATATCCAAGAGCCGGAGAATTATTTACCATTGGAGCATTTTTCAAACATTTCGATAAGCCAATTGAGTATTACTTTAACAGAACAGGTCCGGGAACAAACACATTCAATATCTTAAACACAGATGTTGCTACGAGTTTCGGTGGCGAAATCGAATTCAGAAAAAAACTGGATCCAATTGCTGCATTAAAAAACTTTACCATCACAGGGAATGTAAGTTATATCTACAGCAATGTAAAAGATACCACAGAAACGGTTAACAGGCCACTTCAAGGACAGAGCCCGTATTTGTTGAATCTTGGGTTGCAATATGATATTGAAAAATTTGGGTTTAGCAGCACGTTGTTATTCAATCAGATTGGCAGAAGAATATTATTTGTAGGAAGCGAAGCCATTTCAGATATATGGGAAAATCCTAGAGGATTACTGGATTTACAAATGGCTAAAAAATTGATGCATAAAAAAGCAGAAATAAGACTAAATATCAGTGATATCTTGAATCAACCGGGATACTTCTACCACGATTTGGATAATAATAAAAAATACCAAAAAGGTTCTAAAGATGTATTAGCTATCACCAGAAACTATGGTACCAATGTAAGCGTATCGTTTTCATATAATATCAAATAAAAAAAATAAAATTAAAAATTAAAAAACAAATACAAAATGAAACAAATTTCTTTATTTGCCATCATTGCAATTTTATGTACAACATCTTGCCGTAAGATTGAAGTAGATGGTACACCCAACAATTCCAATAATGGGGGTGGAACAACAACAGAGAATACTATCCTTGAAGGTAGAATCAGTTCCAACAGAACATTGAAAGCAGATTACGTATACAAACTTCGTGGGTTGGTATATGTTACTAATGGTGCTATTCTTACGATTGAGCCTGGAACAAAAATTGTAGGTGAGCAAGGCAGAAACGGAGGATTGATCATCACACGCAGTTGTAAAATTATTGCAGATGGTACTCCAGAAAAACCAATTGTATTTACATCTGAAGCAGCTAATCCAACAAGAGGTGACTGGGCTGGATTGGTTATTTTAGGAAATGCACCAACTAATTCTTCATTCAATGGACAAGCAGGAGTAGGGGAAATTGAAGGTGGAATCAATAACAGTGATGGGTTAGGATTATATGGTACTCCAGCCACTCAGGCACAAAATCCTGCTGACAATAGTGGAATTCTTCGTTATGTAAGAATTGAATATGCCGGTTATGCATTTTTACCGGATAAAGAAATCAATGGTTTAACTATGGGTGGAGTAGGTAATCAAACAATTGTTGATTATGTACAAGTTTCTTATGCCAATGATGACAGTTTTGAGTGGTTTGGTGGAACAGTAAATTGTAAACACCTTATTGCCTACAAAGGACTAGATGATGATTTTGATACTGATAATGGATTTTCAGGTAAAGTTCAATTTGCTATCGGATTTAGAGACAGCAGTATTGCAGACATCAGTGGCAGTAATGGTTTTGAAAGTGATAATGATGCAGGAGGAAGTGCGTATACTCCTCAGACTTCAGCTGTATTCAGCAATGTGACTTTGGTTGGTCCAAGAGCAACTTTATCCAATATTGGCAACTCAAATTTTAAAAGAGGAATACACATGAGAAGAAATTCTTCCATCAGTGTTTTCAATACAATCATCATGGGATGGCCAACAGGTGTATTAGTAGATGCGAGTACCGGAACACCAACAGATTTGAATTTAGTAGGAGCAACACCTAAAGCAGTATATACCGGCAATATCATTGCAGGTAACAAGACTCAGTTGAATTATACTGCAAGTACTGCTGCTGCTACAGGATGGACTGCTGACAGTTTATTCAGTTATATCAACAGAGCCAATGCCGGAAATACTTTGTTGACTACGAATGATGAAGTACAGTTGGTTGATCCTTTTAAATATGACAACAGTGTTGATTTTAATCCATTGTCAACTTCACCGGCAAGTACCGGTGCTGACTTTACACATCCAAAGTTAGCAACGTGGTTTACCTCTACAGGATATCGCGGAGCATGTGATATTGCTGATGTTTGGTGGAAAAATTGGACTAGTTTCAGATAGACTAAAGACATTTACTTATTCAACAAGAGCCAATCTTTAAGATTGGCTCTTGAATTTTACAAGCGTAAAAAATAATTATCCACATTCAGAAAAAATATTTTTTTGATAACAAAAAGTTTTTAATTTTGATTTTGATGAAGAAAATAATGTTAATCAAATCGGAAAAAAGAAACTGCTCGAAAAGCAGTTCGTCGATTTTCTTTTATTTATAATTTTTAAAAGGCTTTCAATTTTGAAAGCCTTTTTTTTATGCCAAAATTTATGAACACAAAGCAAATTTTACTTGATAAAATCGCACAAAAAGGGGGATGGGTAAACACGCATGCGCATTTTGACAGAGCCTACACCATTGATGAAGTTACTTTTAAGCAGGTATATGCCCCATTAAAAGAAAAATGGGGTATAGTTGATAATGTGAAAAGAACATCCAGTGTAGATCAGATTTTTGAAAGAATGTCAAGAGCAACTGAATTAATGATTCAGCAAGGAGTTCAGGCGATTGGAACTTTTATTGATGTGGATGAAGCCATTGAGGATAAGTCAATCAAGGCTGCTCAAAAATTAAAAGATGCTTATGGTCAAAAAGTTCAGTTGAAATTTATGAATCAAACCTTAAAAGGAGTATTGGACAAAGATGCAAAGTACTGGTTTGATATGGGAGTTGAATTTGTAGACATCATTGGAGGATTACCTGCAAAGGATGCAGGCAGGGAATCAGAGCATTTGGACGTATTGTTATCTACTGCAAAAAAGTATAACAAAATGGTTCATGTGCATGTAGATCAGTTTAATACTGATGAAGAAAATGAAACCGAACTTTTGGCAAAGAAAACGATTGAACATTCCATGGAAGGAAAAGTGGCTGCCATACATTCCATATCTGTGGGAGCCCATCCTCAGTCCAAAAGAAAAGAAATTTATGAATGGATTAAAAAAGCGGAAATGATGGTAATATCATGTCCGATAGCATGGATAGATCATCCTAGAACAGAAAAATTGGCTCCCAGCCATAATGCCATTACGCCGATAGATGAGATGTTGCCCTATGGAATAAAAGTAGCCATCGGTACAGACAATATTGCGGATGTGTACAAGCCTTTTGGCGACGGAGACATGTGGACAGAATTAAAACTGGTGTTGGAAGCTTGTAAATTGTACAATATTGACGCATTGGCTGAAATAGCCACCACTAATGGTTTAGATGTGTTAGGCATCAGTCATTAATCAGAAAATTTCAACCGAAACAATTGTTTCGGTTTTTTTATAACGTTTAAAAAATAAAAAATGAAACTCTGGCAAAAAGGTTTTGAAGTTAGTAAGCAAATAGAAACATTCACTGTAGGAAAAGACCGTGAAATGGATCTGATGCTTGCATCACATGATGTAATAGGGAGTTTGGCGCATGCTAAAATGTTATACTCTATTGATTTGCTTACTGCTGATGAATTGAAAAAAATTACAGCCGGACTGATAGATATTTTAAACGAAATCAATAAAGGAGAATTTGTTATCGAAGATAATATAGAAGATGTGCATAGTCAGGTAGAGTTATTGCTTACCAAAAGGTTGGGAGACGCAGGGAAAAAAGTACACAGCGGAAGATCCAGAAATGACCAGGTTTTATTGGATTTAAAGTTGTTTATCAGAGAAGAAATAAAAAGTACGGTTCATAATACCAAAAATCTTTTTGATACATTGATTCATTTGAGTAATGCACATAAAGATATCCTGATGCCAGGGTATACGCATTATCAAATAGCCATGCCGTCTTCATTTGGTTTGTGGTTTGGTGCTTATGCAGAAAGTCTGATTGACGATATTGTATCTATGCAAGCGGCATATAAAATTGTAAATAAAAATCCTTTGGGTTCTGCAGCAGGCTACGGATCAAGCTTTCCATTAAATAGAAGCATTACAACATCTTTGCTTGGATTTGATGTGATGAATTACAATGTGGTATATGCACAAATGGGCAGAGGTAAAACAGAAAGAATTGTTGCTCAGGCTTTGGCAAACATAGGCGCTACAATTGGTAAAATGAGTCAGGATATTTGTTTGTTTATCAATCAAAATTTCGGATTTATCAGTTTTCCTGATGAGTTGACAACCGGAAGCAGTATCATGCCACATAAAAAGAATCCTGATGTGTTTGAATTGATTAGAGCCAAATCAAACAAGTTGATGGCATTGCCCAATGAAATTGCATTGATCACTTCCAATTTAAGCAGTGGATATCACAGAGACATGCAACTGATAAAGGAAAGCTTCATGCCTGCTTTTAAGGAGTTGAATGATTGTCTGCAAATTGCAGATTATGCCATTTCGCAGATAAAAGTAAAAGACAATATTTTAGATGACAGTAAATACAAGTATTTGTTTAGTGTGGAAGCGGTGAATCAATTGGTATTGGAGGGTATGAGTTTCAGAGAGGCTTATCAAAAAGTAGGAGCTGATATTCAGAATAATATATTTGAACCGTCATCCATGCAAGTTAACTATACGCATGAGGGCAGTATTGGAAATTTGTGTAATGAACAAATTGTAGCAGAAATGAATCGGGTGATTGTAAATTTCAATTTTGAAATAGTAGAAAAGTCTATTCAAGCGTTAGTGAATCAAAAAGAAGTTGTTTTACAATAAATAGTAGCATAGAAAAAATGTAATCCCAAATAAAGCCCACGGTTTAAACCGTGGGCTTTATTTATATAATCAAATGACAATTGTCATTCAGAGAATTGTTTGCCACAATAATTTTGTTCGTTGATCTTGATTTATTTTAAATAGTTGAATATTAAAATTCATTTTTAATAAAAAATTATGTCAAAGACTGAACCTATTTCCTCAGACCAAGCAGTTGGTTTATCAACTGAAAAAATATATAAACTTGAAAAGTCTAAAACAGGTATCAGGGGCCTTGATGAAATAACATTTGGAGGCATACCCAAAAATCGACCAACAATTTTGGTAGGAGGAACAGGCACAGGAAAAACATTTATATCAATGGAGTACATTATAAAAGGAGCAGTCCAGTATAATGAGCCTGGTGTTTTTATGACATTTGAAGAGAAAACAGATGAATTGTTGTTGAATGCTTCATCCTTGGGATACGACTTATATTCCCTGTTAAAAGAAAAAAAAATTCTGCTTGAACATTTAAATATCAACAACAATGAATTGTATGAAATTGGTAAATACAATATCGAAGGACTGTTTGTAATGTTGGAATCGGCAATAAATAAAATAAAGGCCAAACGAATAGTTCTTGATTCATTCGATACGCTTTTTTCCAATTTTGACACCAGAATATTAAGATCAGAATTTAAAAGATTATTCTTCTGGCTGAAGGAAAAAAAAGTTACAGCAATCATTACCGCAGAATTAGGAGATACTTATTTAACCAGGCTTGGCTTAGAAGAGAATGTGGCAGATTGTGTGATAGAATTAAACAACAGAATTGTAAATCAAATAGGAACCCGAAGAATTAAAATTGTAAAATACAGGGGTTCTACGAATGCGAATAATGAATATCCATTTATTATTGATCAAAAGGGGATGACTATTTTTCCGCTTGTCAATCAAGAAAAAGATGAATTAGCCAGTTTGGAAAGAATATCTTCAGGCATTAAATCACTAGATGAAATGCTAGAAAATAAAGGATTTTATTTAGGCAGTAGTATTTTAGTATCAGGAACTGCAGGTACAGGTAAAACAAGTATTGTTGCTTCATTTGCGAGAAGTGTTTGCAGTAATAAAAGAGTCTGTCTTTTTTGTGCTTTTGAAGAAAAACCCAATCAAATTCTCCGAAATATGAAATCTCTGGGGATTTTATTATCACCATTTATTGATTCAAAACATCTTCATTTTTATTATGCCAGACCAAATTTGCAAAACTTGGAATTGCATTTTATGGCAATAAAAGAATTGATAGAAAAGCTAAATCCATCCTGTATCATTTTGGACCCAATTACCAATTTAATGACTGATGGCCCAAATAGTGATGTAAGAAGCATGCTGACGAGATTTATAGATTTTTTAAAAACCAAACAAATAACGGTAATGTTTACTGCTGCCATCACAGTGGGGTCAATTTCGCAAAATCCCTCTGATGAAGGCATTTCCTCTATGGTAGATACATGGATTATGGTGCAGGATTTAGAAATGAATGGAGAAAGAAATAAAACACTTTTTGTCATGAAATCGAGAGGAATGAATCACTCTAAAAAAGAAAAAGAAATAGTCATGTCATCGGAAGGTGTGGAATTATTGGCTATCGGAAAAAATAAAAGTGGACTCTCAAAAGTTGGTAACAAAAGAATAGAGTCTCCTTCCACCAATCATCATTAAGTAATTTTTAAAACCATTCTCCAATAAGTGCTTACAAAAAATAATATCGGTAATGAGGCAATTGCTTATGAGTATTTATTAGAATTGTATGTCAACAAAAATTCGTCCAGTTCAATAAGAGCCATAAAAAATATACAATTAATTAAAGAACAATTTTTAAAAGAAAAAACTGAAATAGTGATAATTGATATTTACGAGAATCCTGAAAAATTATTTGAAAATGGTATTTTGTCTATTCCTACTTTAATCCGGAAAAAACCACTTCCCGAAATCAGCATCATCGGCGATTTGTCTAATGAACAGGAAGTGATAAAACTATTAATTATTTAGAATTATCTATTATGGAAAGAAACTACGATGTGGAACTAGATTATATTTTGGAAGAGCTCATAAAAGAATATGAAAACATGTACAAAGGTATTAATTTTTACTCCGAAGATATAATAACTACAACAAAAGATAAGATAACAGAAAAAGTGATGGAGAAATTTAATTTAAAAGAGTGGGAGATTAATATACTATACTATAAATTATTGATAGATGAATATTTGAAAAGTGTAGAACCATTGACCATTTCATTGGAGGGACTTGTTTTTCGAAACAATGGAGGGTATGTACAAAAAATGAAGAGCAGTTTGTTTGAGGCTAAAAGATTGGAAACAATTCAGAATGATTTTAAAAGATATTCTTTCGGCTTGATGATATTTACTGCGGTTGTGGCTCTTGGAACATTAATTTCGGCTTGGTTTTTTGCCATTGAAATTTATAAATATTATTTTTCAAACGCTTTGGTTAAATAGCCCCTAACACCCCGAAATATTTATATTGATATATCTTCTATTTCTAAAAATGTGTTATGTTTGAATTGGATCGATTAGATGTAGCTCGTAGATAAGAAAGTTGGCCGTCATTATAAATTAAAAATAACTAATTACTAAAATGAAAATAGTAATAATCTTACTTGTATTAATCCTGATAGCGTTTACATTTGTTCAACTCTATTTAATAAATGGACAAAGAAATATTGAAAGATACCCTTATGTCGTCAAAAAAAAACACAAGGGATTTGAAATACGAAGTTATGAAACTACTTTATTTACCTCGGTCAAACTATCCACAAAAGGATTTAAAAATTCTTCTAGTAAAGGGTTTTCTGTTCTAGCCGGATATATTTTTGGAAATAATGAAAGGAATGAGAAAATTGCTATGACTTCCCCAGTCTTGATGTCATTAGAAGATTCCATGATTATGATGTTTATGGTTCCTAAGAAATTTAAAAAGGACATGCTTCCTAAGCCTAACCAATCAGGTATTGAATTTAAGGATGAGCCTGCAAAAACTGTTGCTGCGATAAGTTTTAGCGGTTGGGCCAACGACACTAAAATTGAAAAGTATAAACAGGATTTAAAAGCTGCTTTAGATGCGGAAGGTATAAAGTATACCAATCAATTTTATTTTTTGGGCTATAATGCTCCTTATGAATTTTTTAATCGAAAAAATGAAGTTATAGTTGAATTGCAATAAATCGTTTGCCATCGTTGGTATTATCAATAACGATGACAATTTCTAAAAATGTAAATGCCCAATCTTTTCGCTCAATTTATCACGGATTGCAAATAAGTATCATTGTGATGTTTTACACTATAATCGTTTGATAATTCAATTCGCTTTACTGGTTTAAGGTTTATCTATTTAGATTTTAATTTTTACTTTTTAATTTTTACTTTCTTCAATGTTATCTTGAACTGAAAAATCATGACTCAACCTTGTACTCTTAAACTTTTAAACTTTATTTTGTGGTCTCGCCTAGAATCGAACTAGGATCTGGAGCTTCGGAAACTCTTATACTATCCATTGTACTACGAGACCATTAAGTTGATGAAAAATAAATGATTTTATTTTCCGAAATTCTGAATGTTTGTGCCAAATATTTTCACAGCTATTGCCAATAATATTACACCGAAAAATTTTCTCACTACAATCAAACCACTCGGTCCCAATACATGACCAAACCATTTCAAGGATTTTAAAACAATATAAATTACTACAAGATTGATTACTATTCCAATCAGAATATTGATATCGTAATAGTTTGCTTTTAAAGACATGATAGTAGTTAGTGTTCCGGAACCTGCTATTAAAGGAAAGGCAATAGGAACCACACTGCCACTTTTGGGATTACTGTCAGATTTAAAAAATTCCAAACCCAACACCATTTCTAATCCAATGATGAAGATGACGATACTTCCAGCTACCGCAAAAGATTTTACATCCAGTCCCAATACATCTAAAAATTCTTTTCCTAAAAAAAGAAAGATGATCATTAGTGCTCCCGATGCTATGGTGGCTTGTGTGCTTCTGATATGACCACCCATTTTTTCGCGCAGAGTAATTAAAATGGGAATAGAACCCAGCATATCAATTACTGCAAATAAAGTAAAGCTGATGGTGATTATTTCCTTGCCAATAATTTTGTTAAAATCAATCATCATTTTTTATTTTCACAAAGATAATTGACTTGTAATAAACAATTTTAATTCATTGCTGTCCGATAAAAGTCTGGTAAAAGATTTTTATCTTCTAAAATCAATGGTTTGAGGCATAAAAATACTCAAAAACTGACAGCAGGGTGTCATCCTGAGAATATTTTCAATTGTTCTGCTGTTTTTTCCTGATAATGTTTGAC
>CANFOP010000033.1 GCA_947448685.1 Chitinophagaceae bacterium
AAGTATTAATACTTATTTCAAAATAATATAAAAATCAAAGTATTACAAGGCTGATTCTTTTCAATACCTATGTGTAATAAATGAAAAGCCTTGTTATTCAATAATTCCAATATTAACTTTTCAATTCTACAGCAAAGAGCGTATAATTTAAGGTGGGCTGAAGTTGAGAAAGGAGTAATCCCTCTAACTGCTGCAGATCTGGATTTCCCCTGTGCTGAACCAATTATTAAAGCCATCAGTTCATACAGTGAAAAAGGATATTTTAATTATGGACCATCTAAAGGTTTACCGTTATTTAAAATAAGTATAGCATCCTATTTTCAAAGAGAAAGAAACGTTTATATAAATCCCGAAAACATACTTCCTACAGACAGTGCTGCATTTGGCATTTACCTTACTTGCAAATCAATATTGACAGCAGGAGACGAAGCCATCATTTTTGATCCTGTAGATTTTTTATTCAGATACTCCATTGAACAAGTAGGTGCTAATGCCGTACCTTTTCAAATACCTCCCGGATGCGAGAATATTGATTTTTCCCATCTTGAAAAACTAATCACTCCAAAAACAAAATTAATTTGCATCTGCAACCCTTTAAACCCCACGGGAAAAGTATTTACAAAAGAAGAATTAAGAGCATTTGGAAACATTGCAGTCAAGCATAATCTGATTATTTTATCTGATGAAATATGGAGTGACATTGTATTTGAACCTCATACTTATACCAGTATAGCATCATTGAGCGAAGAAATAAGTCAACAAACCATCATTGTAACAGGTTTCAGCAAATCCTATGGTTTGTCAGGGTTGAGAATAGGTGCGATTTTGACAAGTAACAATAAACTTTTCGAGACAATTTATCATGCTTCTTTGTATCAATCAACCATACATGGAGTGAATATCATTTCACAAACTGCTGCCGCTGCGGCATTAAATAGTTGTGAACCCTGGTTGCGAGAATTCAAATCTCATTTAGAAGATATGAAAACTATATGTATAAACCGGATTAACAAAATCAAAGGATTCAATTGTATTGCTCCCGAGGGATGTTATGTTGCATTCATTGATATAAAAAGCACCCAAATGAGTAGCGGTGAAATGTATTCATATCTTCTTGATAAAGCCAAGGTCTCTGTTGTTCCCGGACTAAGTGAATGGTTTGGCCAAGGTGCAGAAGGGTATATAAGAATCAGTTTTGCCTCGTCAGATACAATTCTAAACGAAGCATTTGACAGAATTGAATATGCAATTTCTTCATTGTAAACCAAAAAATATTTTCGTATGAAAGCAGTAATTATAGGAGGCGGTATTGCAGGTTTGACATTCAGTATCATTATGAAAAAAAAAGGTCATGAAGTTGTTATAAATGAAAGATGCAATGAAATTCCACATGGCGCGAATGCATTCATGATGCATGAAGAAGGTGTTATGATTTTAAAAAGTATACTTGCTGAAAGCGACATGATACCGGGTATAGAGATCAATTCATTTATTTTGAAAAATCCTGCCGACCATGAAATGAAGAGCACAGAAATGGAGAATTGGAAATGCATGAAAAGAAGAGATCTTGTAGAAGCATTTAAAAATAATATTGACAAAAATACCATTAAATACCAAAGAACTTTTTCACATTTCAAATATGACAACAATAAAGTAGTTGCTGCAGTCTTTGAAAACGGAGACGTTGAATACGGAGATATTTTTATTGGAGCGGATGGCTCAAACTCAAAAGTAAGAGATTTGCTATTTGGCAAAACAAACTTTACTAAAGTAGAGGTGCAGGAAGTTTTAGGAACAGTAAATGACAAAGAACTGGTTAAACAACTGAAAGGTACCTTTACTAAATACCAGCATCAGGAAAAAGGAATCTCATTTGGATTTATTCCTTGTTCCGAAAGTGAACTTATCTGGTTCAATCAAATTGATAGCAACCTTATAAGCCAACCCTTAACAGACACGGATAGCATTCAACGTTTCACAAAAGAGATATTAAATAATTTTCCTCCAATTGTTCAAACCATTCTGGATAAAACAAATTTTGCCAATACCTACGTGTGGAATACAAAAGATTTCGATCCATTGGAATCATTTCATTATAAAAATGTAGTATTAATGGGAGATGCGGCACATTTGGCGTTGCCATTTACTAGCGCAGGAACTACCAATGCAATGATAGATGCTGTTGTATTAGCGGAACAAATCGAAAATGAAACCTATATTGAAAAGGCATTTGCAGGATTTTACCAAGCGAGAATCAATACATTGAAGGAGCATCTTGATTTTGGCAGAAAATTAAAGCAGCATTTTTTAAATCCAAGAGAAAATGAAGAAAAATTTGATATTCCTTTAATTAAGAAAAAGGTAAACGAAGATTCAGATAAAAAGAAAATAGAAATAATTTACTTTACTGACCCCATATGTTCAACTTGCTGGACCATTCAACCTCAAATTAAAAAACTAACGACTACATTCAACAAAGAAATTATATTTAAATACGTCATGAGTGGACTCCTGCCCTCCTGGGAAAACTTCAACAGAGGTGGTATTCAAAAACCTGAAGATGTTATTCTGCATTGGGACGAAGCCTCAACAGAAACAGGTATTCCAATCAATCACTCAGTATGGGAAAATGATCCGATACAATCCTCTTACCCTCCATCCATAGCATTTAAAGCCGCACAAATTCAGGACCAGGAAAAAGCTGTTCATTTTCTCCGAAAACTAAATGAACTTGTTTTTATTAAAGGAATCAACATATCCAGACCATCAGTTATTGAAATGACAGCCATTGAATCGGGTCTTGATACAGAAAAGTTAATGAGGGATCTGAAAGAAACGGCATTAAAATTATTCTACGATGATCTTGCATTTTCCAATGAAATGAATATTGTAACATTACCTACTTTTGCATTTAAAGTGGAAGGAATCTACAAAGACTTTCTGTATGGTTATCAACCATATGAAAAATTTGAAAACATCATTTTAAAACACTATCCCCGAATTCTTAAAAATCCTTTGCCTCAAACAGCAGCAGATTTTTTTAATTTACACAGCGTTGTAACCAAAAATGAATTTTCTCATAAAACAGAAAGCAACAATAAAAAAACTGAAATGATAATACAGGAATTAATCGGAAATAAATCTATTCATCAGAATAAACTAAACGGAGAAACTATCTTCTACTCCATTGCAGTTTAGTACCCTCCTTCCAACAGCCACCAAAATTTCTTTCTTTGTTTCTCTGGTTTCAAATCAAACTTTTGAATAGCATTTGTTTGAAGATGCTGGATAGCATCCTCCACAGAGTTGGTAAACAAACAAAGTTTCAGGTCTTCAGGTGAAATGGTTCCTTTTTCTTTCATTAATTCAATATGCTCAATTAACTCCTTGTGATAATCTGTGTCAAAAATAATTATAGGAAATTCACTTAGCATTTTTGTTTGAATCAAGGTAAGTGCTTCAAAATATTCATCCATAGTGCCAAATCCTCCCGGCATGACTATAAATGCATAAGAATATTTGATTAACAGACTCTTTCTGACAAAAAAGTATTTAATATTGACAGACTTGTCGAGATAAGGATTTTCTTTTTGTTCGAATGGTAAAACGATGTTGCACCCTACACTTCTGCCTCCTACTTCTTTTGCGCCTCTGTTAGCCGCTTCCATAATGCCAGGCCCACCCCCGGTCATTATAGTAAAACCAAGCTTTGCAATCGCTGCAGAAAGTTCCTGAGCCTTTTTGTAATATATATGGTTCTCATCAAATCTTGCTGATCCAAAAACGGTAACGCATGGACCAACGAAATGCAACTTTCTGAAACCTTTAATAAATTCGTACAGTACATTTAAGGTGAACTTAAATTCTTTCAAGCGACTTTGAGGACCATCTAAAAATCTTATTTCTGATTTTATCATAATTCAATTAAATTAATAGTAGATTAATTAATCAAATTATGAAATTTTAAGGAGATAAGGTTAATTTGCTGTAGAATTTGGGCAAAAAAAAGAGATGCATTTTAAACATCTCTTCATCAATAGCATTCATTAGGGATTAGTATTTTGATATGCATCTTTGTTATTGAAGTCTTCTAAACGTTTCACAATTTATACAATTAATCATCTACCCAAAATACCAACTAGTTGGTATTTTTTCGGGATTCTTAATAAAGGGACATACATTTATCATTAAATCTAAACTGCCATTTTGAGAAATAGACTCTTTATATTTTTTTTATTTTTTCATTCAATCTCCTTTTCACAGAAAATCATTGAAAGTGCGAATATTTTTAAAACAGGAGAAATTAATATCAGCGAAAACATATTATATAATGGCAGTTCCACAAAAATATCAATAGACAGTATCATTTCGTTAAAGGAATCAGATTGGAAAAAAAACCATCAGAAAAACAATCTTAATTTAAAAATCAGCAGCAATGTTTACTGGCTTAAATTCAGCATCATCAACAATCAAAATAAACCCATAAGATTTTACATATTTCATTCAAATAAAGGAATAAATAATCTGGAATTATACAAATACTCAAACAAACAGTTGACTTTTTTGGGTAAAACAGGGGATTATTTACCATTTTACAACAGACCTTTTAAGTCTACAAACTTTGTATTTCCAGCGACACTGAATACAAACGAAATGTGCGAATTTTATATGTTCTGTGATAAGAAAAATGAAAACCTGAATACAAGCATTCATCTTTACGATGAATCAAAAATCACAAAAAAGGAGGAAAAAGCCATTTTATTTATGGGTATTTTCCTTGGATTTTTTGCATTAGGTTTCACCATCACACTATCCCTGTATTTCTTTTATAAAGAAAAATTGCAATTCTGGTATAGTTTATACATTCTTTCCGTCATCAATATTCTGATGAGTTATGAAGGCTTTGATTTTCAGTACTTCTTTCCGAATCATCCTTTTTATGCTAATATTTCCAGATTTATTTCCAGTTCACTTACTCTGGTGCTGATGATGGCAGTTATGCAATTATTTTGTAACCAAAAGCCAAACAACAGCAAATTATATTACATAACCAGATTTTTTGTTTGGGTTGTAGGTCTTTCCATTCCTGCTACTGTTATTATTTATTCATTTTTCCCTTACTTTTTCCTTAAAAGAATTCATTTTTATTTTTTCATGATACAACAAAGCATGGGTCTGTTGATTGTATTACTGGGAACTGTTGAAAAAATATTTCAACGTTTCAAACCTGCTATTTTTTATTTTACGGCGGTAGTAATGCTATTGTATTCGGGTATTTTGGCTTCATTAAGAGAAATGGGAATCATTAATTATTCTGCAGATACGCCCAATCAACTTCAATGGTGCTTTGTTTTTGAAATAATGCTTATTTCAATTGGAATGCTGTATAGATACACGCTTATTAAAAAAGAAAAAGAAAGTCTTTTTCAGGAATTAAATCAGCAGAAAATCAACAGTATCAAACAAGTATTTGAAACACAACAAAAGGAACAACAAAGAATTGCAGAAGATCTTCATGACTTATTTGGAGGACAATTAGCCGCATTGAAATTAAAAATCTCATCAGAAAATATCAGCCACCCTATCAAAGAAGACATCTCAAAACTAATTGACGAATTATCTTCCAACACAAGAAATATAGCGCACAATCTTGCTCCTATTCATTTACACAACAATGCCATCGCTGATATTATTTCTGTTTATTTCAAGCAGCTTAATACAGAACAAAAAACACAATTTCAATTCATTCAAATTGGTGACCCTATAAATTTTAAAAAAGAATTGGAAATCGATCTGTATAAAATATTAATGGAATTGATTCATAACATATTGAAACATGCCGATGCAAGTGAAGCAAGTATTCAGTTTTTTTTCAAAGAAAATGAACTGGAGGTATTGATTGAAGATAACGGGAAAGGAATATCATTTGGCAATGCACAAGGCATGGGAATCAATAATATCAAGAAAAGGACAAATCGATTAAATGGCAAATTGCATATTGACAGCAAACCCGGAAGCACCACCATCATTATAAATATTCCATTGACAGATGAATAAAGATTCTGAACAAATATCCATCATCATCGCAGATGACCATAAACTTTTTGCTGAAGGCCTGATTTCTATGCTTTCGATTAACAATCAGTATAATATTATGTATGTTCCGAATGGAATTGATTTAATTGAAAAAATGAAAACCATAAATCCTCATTTGATTTTGCTGGACATTAAAATGCCTGGTATGGATGGTATAGAAGCATTGTCTACAATAAAGAAAAAAAAATCAAACGTAAAGGTAATCATGCTGTCTACTTTTTCAGATGTAGAAACAATTAATAAATGCATCTATCATGGCGCAGATGCCTTTCTGTTGAAAAATGTAGGAATAGCAGAACTTCAACATACTATTAATGAAGTAATGAATAACAATAGAACCATTGCGTCTATGTTACCCAAAGACTATACGATTGACAATAAATACGCTTACTTTTCACAAACATATAAACTAACCAAACGAGAATGGGAAATTATTCAGTTGATAAAAAGCAGTAAGACAAATCAGCAAATCAGTGATGAACTTAACCTGAGTATTTATACTACTGAAACGCATAGAAAAAACATCATGCAAAAACTTAAATTAAAATCACCTACGGCATTGGTGAGGTTTATTATTGACAATGAGATGTAAGAAGAAAAGTTAAAAAGTTCAAGGGTTCAAAAGTTCAAGGGTTCAAGGTTCAAGAGTTCAAGGGTTTAAGGGTTAAAGGTTTAAGGGTTAAAGGTTTAAGGGTTAAGGGTTAATGTTTAAAGATATAGCCAAAGTTCAAACCTGTTTGAATTACTGTTGATTTAGGCGGAATATATAACTTGCCTATTTCGCTGTATACATTTACAAAAAACTTTTTTTTATTAATCATACTAAGTTTCAATCCTACAGCTCCTGAAGTAAACGAAGATTTAGTGGGAATATTATTTTTTATATAATGCAGATTTCGGATTCTTAACCAACTTACATAAGGAATCAATTGCATGTTTTTGCTGATGTCAATATGATAATTAATATGCTCAGCAAGGCAAGCGATAATAATTACCTTGGCTAAAAAATCTTTGAACAAATTTTGGCTGTCTTTTGGAGTCAATGCAATATAAGCCAATACTAAAGGGGCTGCTACAGAAGCTGCACCCATTTGAAGATTATTCTTTCCTGCTGAAAAAGTAGCTTCTAATCCAAAATTCTTTCCAACTATTTTTTCTAATGTCAAGCCAAAGCCACTGTAATTGGGCAAATTGCTGTAATAAGAGAAATCGTAAGTAGTTCCAATCAAAAAATCTTTTGAATTGGTTTGTGCGGAGGAGAAATGTGAACTAACCAGGAAAAAAATGACAAATAGTGCTTTTATAATTGAGAATGCTGTTTTCATTGGGTTTATTATAAATTAAAGAGGCTAAAAGTTATGTTTTTATTACTTTTAGCCTCTTTAAAATGTGGAGAATACCGGAGTCGAACCGGTGACCTCTTGCATGCCATGCAAGCGCTCTAGCCAACTGAGCTAATTCCCCTTATATAATTTCTATCTGTTTGATAACTATCCCATCAGTATCGATGCGATATAAAGACAACCAGACAATATAAAAATGTATAGCAAATGTAATACTTATAAAGGAAATTAATGCAGATTTTAGAGCCCGATTGTTTAATCAATATTTGCCGTTGCAGCCTCAATAAGATATTGTATTTATTAAATAATTTACTTTTCAATAATAATCGCTCATCTATCATTCATTTTTACGATGCCCCGTTATCGCAACACATTGATATAAAATATGGCCAATAATATGACCATATTTTAGGGATTTCTTAAACAGGCTATTAATTTTAACCGCATGATTCAATCATCTCCTTATCGGTTAACTTTTTAAGATACTTTTTCACCATATCATGAAATCTATATCTCTTCATAGAAGATACGGTAATCAGTTAGGGTAATATCGGAGAAAATCAAACATTGGACACAACCGGAAAATACTCTTCAAACAGCGTTCTTTGAAATAGTGAAGGTCTTTTACTTGTATGACTTTCGATTGAACAAAAAGAACAACAAGAATTTTCTTCAACCCAATTCACAATATAATAAACTCAACTATCATGAAAACAATCTACAACAACAAACAAATCTTACAACAATTAGACTCAATAACATTACATGAATTAATAAAAAGCACAAACGAAAATATTTCAATAAAAAAGAACAAACAAAATGCATTAAAAAAACTAACCCTGCTCAAAAAGGAGTACCCCTTTTGTGGAGAAGAAAATTATAATTCCATTCTTCAGATATTAACATCTGACACAATAAAACCTTTAAGATATGTTTACCACCTGACCCGACCAGAAAAAAGAAACAGCATTGCAAGATTTGGATTACAAGCCAACAACTCAAGAAGTAAAGCGGTTTTTGCAAACAATCAGCATTTTTCAAATTTCTTGAATTTTTATCCATTTATAGAATATTTCGGAGATCCTGTAGAAATGGATATTTGGCAAATAGATACTTCTATAATAAAATCAAAATGGCATATTGACCCATTTCTTCGTAAAGATCCTTGTTACATTTGTACAACAGAAAATATACCACCAAAAGCATTAAGACTTTTTAAAGCATTTCCAACAAAGGCTAAAACAACAAGCTTACATTGGTGTCAATTGGGATCTTTGGAAATTGAAGAAATAAGAATAGAAGAAGATGCTTCAACAGCACGTTTTATGGATAGATTGCATTACGATTGCAGCAAAAAATTAAGGGCAGCATAAAAACTCCAATTTCTCTGTTTATTTTTAAATTATAAATACTCAAAAATGAAAATCAACTCAAATTCTGAATGGAACGAAATGCTGGCCGAAAGCCCCATCATCAACGCCAAAATAATATTGACTTTACAATACTTGTTGTATTTTCTTTATTCCCGAACTTTTCTTTTTATCTTTTTCTTCTGTATTTGTTTCGGGATATCATACTATTTTGTTAGTTTCCAAAAAGTCCCACCGTTAAAAATGTATAATTTTGCTGTAATAGTCCATTTCATTGCATTTTATTGCAGTGATAAATTGATAAATAATGATTTAGTACGTAATGAAATAAACCAGGAAATCAATGAAATAAAAAACATCATCAAAATCAAACGTCATGAAATCAAAATCAAACAAAAAGAAAATATTTTACAATGACATGGATGGAGTTGTAGCCGATTTTGAAAAAGGCATTAAACAATATCTTCCTGAATGGGAGTAAATGACAGTTGAACAAAAATCTGAAAAAACAGATGAAGTATGCGGAAATGAAAATATTTTTTTTCTTGATCTAGATCCTATCGAAGGAGCCATTGATGCAATCAATAAACTTTCAAGTCTGTTTGACACCTATTTCTTGTCTGCAGCAATGTGGAATGTGCCACAGAACTACACTGAAAAAAGATTATGGATTAAAAAGCATTTCGGTAATTCATTCAGAAATAAAATTATCATGGCCAATAGAAAAGATTGGAACATGGGAGATTTTTTAATAGATGACTGACCATCACACGGAGCAGGTGAGTTCTCCGGTAAGCATATTCATTTCGGCAGTAAAGATTTTCCTGATTGGGAAACTACAGAAAGGTATTTAATTAACTAAATAATATTATTTATGAGTAAAATCGTATTCAGACATCCACTAACCACCAATTCATTAGCAAACTTTGATCCAAGCGATAAAAGTCATTATCCCAAAAAAGGTGAAAAAGGAATTTATATTTATGGTTTGAGATTGAAGATTAATGGTGAATTGAAATTTATTCCAATTGTAGTCGGCGAAGGTGATGATTTGCAAAGAAGACTATTCAAAGAGCACTACAAACAAAAATTCGATAACCCTCTTTCTATTTTACTGGGTATACCGAGCAATGTAACTGTAGATCGAAAAGAGATGTGGGACTTCTCTAAAAGAAATTATCAATTGAATGAGTTGGTCAACATTTATAATGATTTGAAAAATTATGATTCGATACCTTCGAATTCACATAGATTGAATAACGTATCAAAAAATTTAAACCATTTAATTTTTTATCAAGACTTTGATTTTTTTCATATAAAATACTCGTCTATTCCTACTGGAGTTGGTAATAAAACAGTTGATCATTCAATTGACTATTTGACAAACATGTTGACTATGGGTTGCACCACAAAACCTAATGATGTGAAACAACATATCGCAAAAATAATATCAACTTTAGTAAACTTTAGGGATAACTTCTATTTTATATACGCAACGAATGACGAAAATAACATTGAAATTAATTTCAATAGTGAAGAGATTAGAAGGTATATGGAAAAACAAACAAAAGACAACTTAACATCAATCAATATTCATACAACTGCTGATACAAAAAGTAAAATTAAAACTCCTCCAATTCAAATTGATTTAACAAATGTACGTAAAGAATTGATTAACACTGGTAACCACAATTACAATGATATTAGCGGTAATTACAAAAACCCATTAATCTTATAACTTAACTAACAAATTTTTAAATTTATACATTATGAATACAAATCCTATTGAATTTTCGAATCTCATCAATTCTGCTTTTCATGAAAAACCGGAATTAATAAAAACAGAAAAAAGTGGTACTTATAAATTAATTTGGAACAGAAATTTATCAAACAACAATACAATAAATTGTATCAGTATTGAATTCTTGTTTGACATGGAATCTTTTCTGGCTTATTGCAGCGAAAAATTATCGGAATTTAAAATTACCGAAGAATTGACAATGAATGGAATTCGATTATTTTTTATCGAAATTGCTCCATTAATTTTAGTTTTAGGAAAACAGAATTATCAAGAGATTGCAAAATTTATTCATAAAAAGAAAGGGACTATCAATGGAGATAAATTCAATATCTGAAATGGTTAATTAAGATATATTTATACCCCAAAAAGACAGAAAAGAATACATCTATGGAAGAAAGTAAAATAACCAGGTCTAACGCAAGGCTTTATCGAATTCTGAAAATATATGACCGAATCATCTCCGATCAAAAACCTTTGAACATTGATATAACCTGCAACAAATTTAATATTAGCGAAAGAACCCTGAGAAGAGATATTCAGATACTGAAAAATATTTTTCCCAAAATATCTATACTTTTAAACAGAAAATGGACAGTTAAGACCAAAGATTAACTCTTTTAATTGGTAAAATACTTTTCATTGCTGCATCTTGCAAGGTTTTAACATGGCATCTTTTCGCCTGCTGATAAACATCATTGACTTTCAACATTTATTTACATAATCTTGCAGCATTATTAATCATTTAAAAGTTTAACTATGTCACATACAGATGTACTCGAATTAGGAAACAAACAAACACAATTATTAAGTCTGCTGGATTTTTATGAAAAAGAAATTGATTTTCTGAAAAAAATGTTGCAGGAAATTGTAGAGAAAAATACAAATAAAAACGCAAGAACAGAGGCGGAACATTTTCAAAATCAGTTCATACTTCAACAAAAGAATATTGATGAACTAAAAATAAAAATCAATCAAAACAAACATCTTGCCTACACAGATTTGAAAGAGCATGAAGGACTGGTAGACGATAAAATAATAAAGGAAAGCAAATCCATTGAAAAAGAAGTGCTTTCCTTTGAAAAAATCATTCTTGAATTAAGGCAAGAGTATAAAAAATATTTGGCTAAATGGATGTAGTGAATTCAATAAACCACTAACATCACTCTAAGTTACTCACCCCAGACTTCACCTTTACCGGTCAACCATTCTTTTACCAAATCAGTAGTGACAGATTTTGGTCTCTCGAGAGCAAACCCCAGCGCCCTGTCCCAACATAAACTGGAAAGTACACCCAATGCCCTTGAAACACCAAATAAAACGGTATAAAATTCATACTCCACCATGCCATAGTGAACCAATAATGCACCGCTGTGTGCATCCACATTTGGCCATGGATTTTTTATTTTTCCCATTGAAGAAAGTATGGGTGGTACAGCATCATATATTGTCCAAACGGTTTGTACCAATGGATCATTAGCCATATGCTTTTTACCGAATTCCATCTGAGCAGTAAAGCGAGGATCGGTTTTACGCAAAACAGCATGTCCATATCCCGGAACCACTTTTCCCTCGCTCAAAGTTTTCTTTACATATTCTTCAATTTGCTCTTTTGTAGGAGAATCAGACCCTATTTCCTCTCTCAATTCAAAAATCCATTTGATTACTTCCTGATTTGCCAAACCATGTAAGGGACCTGCCAATCCATTCATCCCTGCAGCAAAACTCAAATATGGATCACTTAATGCGGATCCCACCAAATGCGTCGTGTGTGCGGAAACGTTACCTCCTTCATGATCGGCATGTATGGTCATATACAAACGCATCAATTCTTTAAACCCTTCATCATCATACCCCATCATGTGTGCAAAATTACCAGACCAATCAAGCAATCCATTTGGCTGAATATGGTCTCCGTTTTTGTACTTACGGCGATATATATACGCGGCAATTCTGGGTAAACGTGCAATCAGATCCATAGAATCATCAAACACTGCTTCCCAATAATCTTTCTTGCTCATTCCCTTAGCATAATTCTTTGAAAAAGAACTTTCTGTTTGCATAGCCATAATAGCCACCACAAACTGTGTCATCGGATGAGTAGTAACTGGCAAAGCTTCAATAGTTGCAAATACATGATTGGGGACATGGCTTCTGCGTTGCCATACACTGGTCAGATGTTGAACATCATCTTCGGTTGGCAACTCCCCTACCAGCATCAAATAAAACAAACCTTCAGGTAAAGGCTCAGAACCACCAGGAGCTTTTGGGAGTTTCTCTCTCAATTCAGGAATTGAATAACCTCTGAAACGTATACCTTCCTGAGCATCCAATAAAGAAGTTTCAGTTACCAATCCGGTAATTCCCCTCATTCCCTGATATATTTGACTCAGGGTTACCTCTCCTATTTTTTTGTTTCCATGTTCTTTCAACAATTCCTTTACTTCAACAGACATGATGTCTGCTTTTGCTTTAAATCTATCTTTTATGATACCCATTGTATGTTAGTTTATTTATTTTGTAATGATGTGAATATGAGTTCCGTAACGCTAACCTCCTATAAAATTACGATGACTGAAAATGGTAAACAAAAGTTTTAGAAGAAAGTTTACTAAAACGTTATAGTTGATTATTTGGGTGCTTTTTTGTAAAGATATACAGCCAAAATTCCAAATAAAATATTGGGTGTCCAGGCAGCCAATAAAGGTGTAAAATTTCCCTTTGTAGCAAAAACAACCGAGAATCGGCTGAACAAAATATACAACATACTAATAATCACTCCAAAAGCCAGATGCAAACCACTTCCTCCCCTGACTTTTCTAGAAGCGAGCACGGCACCAATTATAGTCAGTATCAATACTGAAACCGGAATCGCATCCCTATTGTATCTCTCCAATAAAAGGGTATTCAGCATTTCTGAACCCCTCATCCTTTCCTGGTCTATAAAATTATTAAGATCTTTTGTTGACATTTGTTCTTTCAGATAATCATCCTTCCTTAAATCCATTGGCTGGAACGAATAGGTTACAGTTTTTTTATCGGAAAACGCAACGATTTCGTTTTTTTCATTGATCTTCCGCTCCAGCACATTGCTCAATTCCCATTTTTTGGTAAGTGTATCCCATCTGAAATTCAATGCACGCAGATTATACACCATTTTGTCTTTTATGAAACGTTGAACCGTAAAATTGGAACCTGATTTTGAAATGGTATCGTATCCTTTGATACCAGCGTAAGTATTGGAATCTATTCTGAAATATATATTTTGTTTGTAGGTAGCGTTTTGGGGGGCAAGTCCAATATTCACGTCAATATACTTTTTCTCAAAGTCAGCCCATTTTTTATTGGCATCAGGCACTATGAATCTGTAACCGGTCCATAGCAATAATGTAAAAAAAATTCCCCCCATGATGTAAGGCAACAGGAATCTTTTAAAACTGACCCCACTGCTCAATATTGCAATAATTTCAGACCTGCCAGCCAGTTTGGATGTAAAAAAAATAACGGAAATAAAAATAAACAAGGGAAAAAGCATTGCATCAATGCGAGGGATAAAGCCCAGGTAGTGGAGCTGAAAAATTTGTGAAGCAGAAAGGCCCGATTTTACAAAATCATCTGTTTTTTCACTTATGTCTACTACTACTGCAATTAATGTAAACAATACCAAACAAAAAAGAAACGTAATGATATAGTTAGATAATATGTAACGGTCCAGTTTTTTCATTTGATGGCAAGTTACTTATAAGGCGTAAGTTTAAAAAGTTTAATACATTAAGATTCTAAAGAAGTGTTTTTTTCATTCAAATGGTTGGCTGCAATCCATCCGGTAGTCCAGGCATTTTGAAAATTAAAGCCTCCTGTTATACCATCTATGTTCAAAATTTCTCCGGCAAAAAACAATCCAGGAAGCAATCTGCTCATCATGGTATGAGGATCTATTTCTGATAATTGAATACCTCCTGCTGTAACAAATTCCTCTTTAAAAGTTGTTTTACCTTTTATAAAAAATGAATGGGAACACAAAATCTTTATAAGTTTGTTTTGCTCTTTAGCAGGAAGATCCGCCCAACGGGTTTCTTCCTTTACTTCAGATTCCATCAATAAATACTCCCACAATCTTGCAGGTAATCCAAATGGATTTCTGTTGAATATTTTTTGAGAAGCGATTTCAAATCGTAATATTTGAAATTTTTCTTTAAGGGTATGTTCATTAAAATCGGGCAACCAGTTTACCATAATTTCAAATTCATATTTTCGCTCAGCCAGTTCTATAGCACCCCATGCGGATAATTTTAAAACTACCGGTCCACTCAACCCCCAATGAGTAATAAGAATCGGTCCGTTTTGTTGCAACTTGGTTCCTGCTAATTTGATAACAACATGCTGCACAGTAATGCCCATCAATGAAGTAATCTTATTGTTGGGAATATTGAAAGTAAAAAGTGAAGGGACAGGAAATTCTATACTGTGTCCTAATTTCTCAATCCACTCATATTGTGATTTTTTTGGAAATCCCCCACTTGCGATACACAAATAATCTGATGATATTGTTTTCTGATTTCTTAAAACTATATGAAAACGAGCTTTCTTAGTTTCAACAGATTGATTGTATTCTACAGACACCACATCTGCATTCATTCTTATGTCTATACCATATTGATTGGCTTCATTCAATAGACAATTGATAATGGTTTGCGAACTGTTTGATTCAGGAAAAACCCTGCCGTCTTCTTCTGTTTTTAATGTTACTTCTCTTTCTTGAAACCAATTGATAGTAGCACTTGTATCAAATTGGTGAAAGGCTTTTTTTAAAAATGCGGCACCTCGAGGATAACATTTTATAAGATCTGAAATATTAAAACAAGCATGGGTAACATTACAACGTCCGCCGCCACTGACTTTCACCTTACTCAGTAAATGAGATGATTTTTCAATCAGTATAACCTTAAGGTCTTTATGAATTCTTGCAGCATTTACGGCACAAAAAAATCCAGCGGCACCACCACCTATCACCACTAATATTTTATCATTCATTTTTTGAATTATTAGGTGATTTAATAACTCCAATAAAGATTAATGTTGGCTCTTTCTGCTTTTTCAATTTCTTCAAAAGAAGATAAAATATCCGGATCTCCGGTAGTAACACATACATCATGTTCAAAATGAGCGGAAGGTTTTCTGTCCTTCGTCAATACTGTCCAACCGTCTTTTAAATGTGACACTTCTTTGACTCCCATATTGATCATTGGCTCAATGGCTAAAACCATCCCTTCCTTCAATTTAGGGCCTGAACCTTTTTTACCATAATTAGGCACCTGAGGGTCTTCATGTAAATCTCTGCCCAAACCATGACCTACTAATTCTCTCACAACACCATATCCATGAACTTTTTCTGTATATTCCTGAATAGCATTTGAAATATCTCCTATGCGGTTACCCTGTCTGGCTTTATCGATTCCGAGATACAGGGATTCTTTTGTAACCTTGAGCAATCGCTTGATTTCATCAGAAATCTCACCTAACGCATAAGTATATGCGCTATCCCCATGAAATCCGTTTTTATAAACACCTATGTCCAATGAAATGATATCTCCTTCTTTAAGCACATGAGAACCAGGAAATCCATGAACAACTGCTTCATTCATAGATATGCAGGTGGCAGCGGGAAAACCGTGATAATTCTTAAATGATGGAATGGCCTTATTATCCAGAATAAATTGCTCTACCAGATCGTTAACTTGTTGAGTAGTCATTCCAGGTTTTAACAGAGAAGCTACTGCTGCATGAGCCTTTCCAACCAGC
>CANFOP010000034.1 GCA_947448685.1 Chitinophagaceae bacterium
CTGTGAAAACCCCTCACAAACCGGACAAGCCCCATAAGGATTGTTGAATGAAAATAAATTTGGAACAGGTTCTTCAAACTGAATTCCATCCAACTCAAATTTATCACTGAAAGGTTTTTTTATATTTCCATCTATTTCTAAGAGTATGGATCCTTCGCCCTCATAAAAAGCCGTTGTAATAGAATCCGTAATCCTATGCAAATCATCTTCGTCAAAATCTTTTTTAAGTATCCGGTCAATTAAAATATATATTTCTCGTTCCTTATTTTTTTTGGATTTTAATATGTCATACTCACCCGATTCCTGCAAATCTTCAATTCTGATAATTTCACCATTATAATATAATCTCGAAAAACCTTTCTGCAACAGAATATTCAATTCTTCATCTATTTCTCTGCTTGGAGATAATTTCACCGGAACCAATAAAAGGATTTTTGACCCATTCTTTTCCTTCTTAATAACATTGATAACATCAGCAACATCATCTTTTTTTACTTCTCTTCCACTTATGGGGGATATTGTTTTTCCAACTCGAGCAAAAAGCAAACGGAGATAATCATAAATCTCTGTCATACTTCCTACTGTACTTCGCGGAGTCCTGGTAATCACTTTCTGTTCAATAGCTATAGCAGGACATAAGCCTGTGATATAATCCACGTCAGGCTTGTTCATCCGTTGCATAAATTGTCTTGCATAAGAACTAAGACTCTCGGCATATCTTCTTTGACCTTCTGCAAAAAGTGTATCAATCGTTAGAGATGATTTTCCCGAACCTGAAACTCCGGTTATCACGACAAATTTACTTCGTGGTATCGTTACCGTTATATCTTTTAAATTATGAACTCTTGCCCCCTTGATAACTATATCATTTGTATTTTTATCCTTTTTATTCACTGTATTTTTTAAGGTTTTTGGTTTCATATTATTACACGAAAATAGGCTAAGAATGTTATTAATACTGATATTTCTGATAGAAACAGAAAATATACTGCGTAGATTTACGTACCCTTTCTGAGCACTAGTACTCTATTTTTCATTTTATACAAAAATTCCCTTAAAATTATTTTGATGGGTAATTTTTAACTCTACCTTTACTCTGCAATATCAAATCGGAATAGAAAACAAGTTAACCGACCCTATATTTTCAACCACTTGTTTTTCTTTACCGACACGATACAAAATCTACATCCAAAAAAACTAAAACCATGAAAAACGCTACCCAACTTACAGATCAAGAATTAGTTCTTTCTTATTTGAATGGAAACAATCATTCACTTTCCCAGTTGATTGAAAGACACAAAGACAAGATTTTTACTTCGATTTACATGCTGGTTAAAGACAAATATCTTGCAGAAGATCTTTTTCAGGACGTTTTCATTAAAATAATTGATACTTTAAAAGCAGGTCGTTATAATGATGAGGGAAAATTCCTTCCATGGGCATTAAGAATAGCACATAATTTATGTGTAGATCATTTCAGAAAAGTAAAACGCAGTCCAAGTATTAAAACAAGTGATAATAACGACATATTTGAAGTGTTGAATTTTTCAGATGCAGGCGCAGAGCAAGAAATCATGCAGGGTCAAACCAGAGATAAAATCAGAAAGATGATTGATTTACTTCCTGAAGATCAAAGAGAAGTGATTATCCTTCGTAATTATGCAGATTTAAGTTTCAAGGAAATTGCTACATTAACCAACTCCAGTATCAATACCTGTTTGGGAAGAATGCGTTACGCATTGCTCAACTTAAGAAAAATGATGACAGAGAAACAAATTGCGCTTTAAAATTCTACCATAAAACCATCAAAATCCCTCTTCATCATCGAAGGGGGATTTATTTTTTGTTTTCAAAAGTTGTCAATCCACATTGAAGCCATTTCAAATATTCACTTTTGTCAGGTGTATACCCAACAGGGTGATTCAATAAAACTTCATCAGTATTGATGAGCGCATATAAAGGCTGGGCATTGTTGGCAAAATTTTCTGTTTCAAAAGTTGCCCACTGATCCCCCACAGTATTTATTTCTTTATCTATACCCTCCTTGGTTTTATATGTAAACTGCCTGGCTGCAGGCAATATTTTTTTATCATCTACATACAATGAAATGACTATAAATTTTTCATGCAATAACTTGTATACATCCGGATCGCTCCATACATTTTCTTCCATTCTTCTGCAATTAACACATGCATATCCAGTAAAGTCGAGCAAAATCGGCTTTTTCTCTTCTATAGCCATTCTTAGGCCTTCTTCATAATCTCTTGTGCAATGCAATCCCAGTACACAATCAGATTCTTTCTGATAAACACTGTAATAAAGTGGAGGTGGAAATCCGCTTATCAATGTGAGGTTGGCCCACTTTGTATTGGTAACTCCAGGTAAAAGGTACAATGTAAACAAACCAATAATCAGTCCTAATAATTTTCTTCCAAGCGAAAGTTTAGTATTGGGCGTATCATGGCTGAATTTTATTTTACCAAATAAATAAAGTGTAAGAGCTGCTCCGGTAATAATCCATATGGCAATAAATATTTCTCTTTTTATGAGGCCCCAATGTTTTACAAGATCAGCATTGGATAAAAACTTAAAAGCCATAGCCAATTCAAGGAAGCCCAGAGTAACTTTTACCGTATTCAACCAGCCCCCCGATTTCGGCAGGGATTGCAACCAATTAGGGAACAACGCAAATAATGCAAAGGGTAATGCCAATGCCAATCCAAAGCCTCCCATTCCTGCTGAAAGCTGCATGGCTCCTCCATCAGAAGCCAATGAACCGGCAAGCAGAGACCCTAATATAGGACCTGTACAAGAAAAAGAAACCAATGCTAAAGTAAGGGCCATGAAAAAAATCCCTAACACATTTCCCGAACCGGCTTTACTATCAGCTCCTGATGATAATGAAGCGGGTAATGTAATCTCATAAAATCCAAAAAAAGAAAAGGCGAAAAACACAAATACAGCAAAAAATATGATATTCAAATAAACATTGGTAGAAATATTATTTAAAAATTCGGGGTTGATACTATCAAGAAAATGAAAAGGCAGACTTAATAAAATATAAATAAAAAAAATAAAGAACCCATATAGGAATGCATTTGTAATACCAGACTTTTTAGTACTGGCTTTTTTAGTAAAAAAAGAAACAGTCAAAGGAATCATTGGAAAAACACATGGGGTAAGCAATGCGACCAATCCTCCCAGGAATCCAATTAAAAATATACTCCATAAACTTTTAGTATTGGTTGCTTTCAAACCTGATTGAATTGAACCACAATCATTAACAGGATGAGACAAGTCAATAGTGGGTATTAATATTCTTGTTTGTATATTTTCACTTTTCTGTTCATTTAAAACAATCTTTATTTTTTGTTCTTCAGGGATAAAAGTCTCTGCATTTCCAACTTCATAACTTATATTTATTTTAACAGGCAATTCACTTTGACTGTAATTTGTAAGTAATGCTATTACTGAAACTTGATTTTCAAACACTTTTTTGGTGCGACGATCAAAAACAGGATCAACAATAGTTTTTATGTTTGATTGTTGAATATTGACTTTTTCAACCTTTAGGGAACTGTCCGGTGTACTGACAACAATACCATTCATTTCATCAGTAACATCTGCATTATACAAATGCCAGCCTGAAGGAATGTTCCCATTCAGGTTGATTTCATATTGCTTGGCATTGATTTGTTTTATTGTATAGGACCATTTAATCATGCTGCTATCCTGACCAAATGAAGCAGAAAAAGTTAAAAGCAAAAAACAAAGACCGGATAAAATGAATGGTAATTTTTTCATTATGCAAAATTAAAAATCCCGATTAAATCGGGATTAAACTGAAGTAAAAATTATTTTCCCTGAATCTTTATTGAAAAAGGAACATCTTTTGGTGGAAGGCATTTACGATCATTACAAACCATAAAAGTCAACGTTCCTTTTACAATCGTTGATGCTGTGGATTTCAAGGTGATTTTTTGAACGAAATCAACTTTGCTGTTGTAAAATTTAAGTGTTGAATTAAAATTTGGATCAAATGATTTTTCGAGTTTTCCCAATTCTGCAACTTTACCTTCAAATTTCACAAGAGGATTTTTTGAAAAGGAAAAACTGGTTGGTTGAGGGCCTTCTCCTGCATCTTGAGAGTAAATATGCCAATTAGACTGTATGTTGGCAGTCATGTGTAATTCATATTTTTGGGGAGATATTTTTTTGGCAGTATAGGTCCATACTACAGGATTCTCAAGTTGAGCCTTAGTGTTTAAAAAAGCAAAAAATAAAACCACAAAGGAGATAATTATTTTTTTCATGTTAGTTTTTATATTTTTTCTTATGGTTTTTGAATTTAAGTATCCGATGATTTACTTTTAGAATAATTACGTACTTGATTTAATTATCAGGGTATAAAGATAAAAATAGAAATTAATAATGTGTTACTATTTAAACATAAAAATGTTAATTAGCGTATACTTTACTTCAACATATAAAAATATCCAATAAAAATGGACAATATTACCAATACCCAATGTAAGCCAATTATAACCCACTTTTGATTTATGTATAGAAAAGTTGCTGCAGAAATAATTGCCAAAGGACAAGCAATATAAATCCAGTTGCTAACATTATCTGATATTGAAAAAAAAGGAATGAATGTAGATATAAAAAAACAAAAAAAGATGATTGTCCATGAATTTCTGGATTGCACTAATAGTTTTCTCATATTAATATGAATAGAATACATGCTGTATAATAGTATTAATAAAATTAGTACGCAGGCAAATGTCTCCCATCCAATAAAATCGACAGTCGGAACATTAATCTTAAATGACGGAATAAAATGATCTATTCTTTTTTCTGATAAAAACAACCAGGATACTATAAAATAATAAGGAGTCACTCCCCCAAGAAGCAAAAGTACCCACTCTGTAAGTCTGAATGGTCTTGTAATCAACAATGCAAACAAAATCACAAATAAAAAAATCAATGACGGTTGATAGATCAGCGAAGCTACTCCATATATCAACCCAATATTAAACAACAGCTTTTTTGGATCAGTTGCATTTTGCAAACCACAAAGTTTAGATAAAATCCATACCAAAATCGGACTAACAGTCAATGCTGCTGACAACTCTATTTTATTGATAAAAATAGAAGTAAAAAGCAAAAAACACATTCCAGCCAGATAGTTGATTTTGGGAAATAACTTCTGTTTGATTGAAATTTGATTTATTAGTATAGCTTGAACAAACAATAAAAGAAGTACACAAAAAGTAGGTGCGAGTTTGTTGTGCTCAGAAATATTTAATATATATTTTTTGAAGGTGGTATATAATATAGCAGTCTCAGATTCACTTGCAATTTTAGATGGTTTCGCAAAAATTGACCATGAAAGTACAAGGCCGTATATCAGCAAAAGGAAATTATTGAAGGGCCTGTTTGATTTGAAATTAGTTACCACAATTGATTGTTTCAGATAATAATTGTAAAACTATGTAAAAGTTCCTTTTTTAATCAATTCAAAAATATAAATCACTAAAAAAGGTATGGTATTTATATTCAAATTCCACTGTAAAGTTTTATTTAAAACATGAATCATATTGTCTGTAAACAAACTACTAAAATTTCATGCTTACATTTGTTCAAACAAAACACATTCAGATGCAAACAGTATTAATTACAGGAGGTACGGGACTAGTTGGACAAGCATTAAGCAAAATGCTGGTAAATAAAGGATTTAATGTGATTATTCTGAGCAGAAAAAGAACAGATTCAGTCAACAACATACGATTTGCACAATGGGACATTAAAAAACAAACCATTGATTTAAAAGCTTTGCAAGAGGCAGATTTCATAATTCACCTTGCAGGGGCAGGAGTTGTAGATAAAAAATGGACAACAAGTTATAAAAAAGAAATCATTGAAAGCAGAACAGAAAGCAGCAAATTAATAATTGATACATTAAGTAAAAATTCAAATAAGGTGAAGGCTATAATAAGCGCTTCTGCGATTGGATGGTATGGCCCTGATAAAAAAACAGATTACTCTTTTACTGAAACAGATGCTCCTGATAAAAGTTTTTTAGGTGAGACTTGCAGATTGTGGGAAGAAAGTGTTGATAGTGCAACCTCTCTTGGTATCAGAGTTTGCAAACTTCGTACAGGAATTGTATTAACAAAAAATGGCGGAGCCCTGAGAGAATTTATTAAACCTATAAAACTGGGTGTTGCAGCCATCCTTGGTCGAGGCAACCAAATTATCAGCTGGATTCATATAGATGATTTGTGCAGAATGTTTATTCATTGCATAGAAAACAACCAACTACAGGGAAGTTACAATGCTGTAGCACCAGCACCTGTAACCAATAAAACAATAACTATTACGCTGGCAAAACTATTAAAAGGTATTTTTTTTATTCCGATGCATGTGCCCGTTTTTGTGTTAAAAGTGATAATGGGACAAAGAAGTATTGAAGTACTCAAGAGCACCCGTGTCAGTTGTGAAAAAATTAAAAAAACAGGATTCATTTTTTACTACCCTACCATAGATGCCGCTTTAAAAAATATTTTTCAAAAACATTAGTCTAATGATTTAAGTTCTGTGAAAAATAATCGGTAACCTTTTGATAAAGATGGGCTCTGTCTTTTCCCAATACATTATGCTCATGGCCCGGATAAATCATATAATCAACCTGTACTCCCTTATCTACAGCCGCTTTTACCAAATTTACAGAATGCTGCATCAATACAACATTATCCTGCATACCGTGTATCAATAACAATTTGCCTTTTAATTTCTGTATTTGTTTTACCAGATTGGTGCTCTCGTATCCTTCCGGATTTTCTTGCGGTCTGTCCATATAGCGTTCGGTGTACATGATCTCATAATATTTCCAATCCGTAACAGGTCCGCCGGCTACAGCAGCTTTGAAAATACCCGGATGATTCAACATAAAATCAATTGTCATAAATCCTCCATAGCTCCAGCCAAATAATCCCATGTTATTTTTATCAATAAATGACAATCCATTCAGATAGTTAATACCTGACAATAAATCCTCCATTTGCTTTTCACCCGCTCTTCTGAATATAGATTGTTCAAAGGCCTTGCCTCTATTTGCACTTCCCCTTGTGTCAAGGGTAAATACCACATATCCTCTTTCTGCCATGTACTGAAACCAATAATCTCCGGCTCCGCCATTCCAGGCATTCAATATTAATTGAGCATGCGGACCTCCATACCAATAAACTATTACGGGATACTTTTTATTGCTATCGAATTGAACTGGTTTGTACAATCTGCAATACAAATCATCACCTTCAGAATTTTTAATCGTAAAAATATTCATTTGCCCCAATTCAAAACCGGAAAGTGGATTTACAGACTGTTTTACTATTTTTACTTTTTGGGTGGATGTCTCGATCAACTGAATGGTTCTTGGGTTGTCAGGACTGCTGCAATTATCCAATACATATTTACCATCAAAATTAATCATGGTATTATGAACACTATTTCCCTGAGTTATAGACGCCAATTTTCCTGTTGAAAGATTTACCTCATAGAGATTTTTTGATACAGGTGAAACCATTGTTGAAACAAAAAATAAATTTTTACCCTTTTCATCAAAGCCTTTAACCTCCAATACTTCCCATTCTCCTTTGGTCAGTTGCTTTATTAAAGTGCCATCATTTTTGTATAAATACAAATGATTCCATCCGTCTCTCTTACTCTGCCAAATGAATTGGTCAGGATTGTTTTTAACAAACAACATGGGCACCAATGGTTCTGCATACCTTTGATCTTGTTCCTCAAAAAGTGTTTTGATGAAATCTCCCGTAACAGCATTGTATTGATTTACCCAAAAATGATTTTGTTCTCTGTTAACGATGACGATATAAACAAACTTGTCATCGGGACTCCAGGCGATATTGGTAAGAAATTGTTCTTTGGGACCTGAAGTCTTAACCCAAACAGTATTTCCATTTTCAGCATTATATATTCCCACAGTGACATGATGGCTGGAATCTCCTGCCATTGGATATCTTAGATTATTCACTTTTGCTGGTCTTTCAGTCCAGTCTATAATAGGATAATCGGGAGTCATAGATTGATCCATTCTGTAAAATGCCAGTAATTTTCCATTGTTGCTCCAGAATGTACCTTTTGTTATACCAAATTCACTTTGATGAACTGTTGATGCATAAACGATGTCGTTACTCCCATCTTCTGTAACTTTTTTATTTATATTGTTACCGCTTACAAATAAATTATGCTCTTCCACATAAGCAATATATCCTGCATTGCTTTCCTCCACATTTTCTTTAGCAGCTATCTCTCTATTGACAATTATTTTCTCAAAGTGATTGTCAGTAAAAAGCAACTTCTGTCCCTTAATGGAAGCAATAAAACTATTTTGAGAAAACTGTATGGTGGGCATAGAAATTACAGTATCTATACCTGCTTTGCGTAGAGATTCATTCAATTGATTTCTGTTAAGATATTCCGTAATCTCTGCATTTTTAAAAGAGCCCTTCATCCACACTTCTTTATCGTTTGTTTTATTCAGAAAAACATAATCATTCGTTCCTTTTATAAATTGAAGTTGCTTGTAATTTTCGGGAGCAAGAATTGTTCTTGCATTAATCATGGCATCAGCCATGCTGAGCTGTTTAAGTTGTGCAAAAGAAAAATTTACGGATAACAATATAAATACTGCAATAAAAACTTTCTTGTTCATTGGATAATTTTATTTTAATAAGGAATATAAATTAAAGTTTTGTTGGAAAGTAAATATAGGACATAATTACACCTTATACAACCTAACCATTCCATCCTCTACTTCCAAAGTATGAATGGCACCACATTGCAAGGCCATATTGTTTTTTTGATGACCTACCGGAAAATCGAAACAAACGGGGAATTTATATTCCCTTACCTTTTCCATTACAATTTCTTCCAGCGTTTTACCAAATTCTTCGCCTTCATCATCTTTTTTTATTTTAAAGCCGCCAATAATCAAGCCTTTTAATCCCGCTAATTTTCCAGTTCTTTTGAGATTCCAAAACATTCTGTCAATATTATAAAGATATTCATCCGTATCTTCTAAAAACAAAATTTTATTTCGAGTTTGAATTTCGCTTTTAGTGCCTGACAAATTTTCAATGCACCTAAGATTGCCACCAATAAGTTCGCCCGTACATTTTCCTATTCTGTTGCTTTGATTGGACTTTACATCATACATTATTTTCTTTCCGCTTAAAGTTTCGTGTATAGAGTAGATGGAATTTTTCTGAATATCTTCAGCAGCATCCCAATCTAATGGAAAACTATTGCACATCTTGGAATGAACGGTAGCCACTCTGCAATTTCTATTGACATGACAATGTAATATGGTTGCATCACTGAATCCAATTATCCATTTGGGGAAGCGGGAAAATTTATTAAAATTGATTTGGTCGATTATTCTAATAATGCCATAGCCACCTCTGGCACATAATATTGCTTTCACTTCATCATTATCAAGCATACTTTGAAAATCTTGGAGTCGTTCCTCATCTGTTCCCCCGAAAGTAAAATCTCTTTTACCGATAGAATTTCCAACAACGACTTTGTATCCCCATTCTTCAAGTTTATGAATTGCAGGTTGTATATCTTCTTTAGAGATAAATCCCGCGGGAGAAACAATAGCTATTGTATCTCCTTTTTTTAAAATTGGAGGTTGGCGGACAGAAGCAGATTCTTCCAGTAATGTGTTTACATTTTTAATGTCTGATTTTCCAAAAAGACCGAGGGATGTTATTGATGAGAATAAAGTTCCTACAAAATATTTACGATTCATATTTGGTCAGTAGATTTTTTCAACTAATAATGATACAATTTATTTGATTTAATGCTATTTATAATAAAAAAATCACCCTGCGTCTAATATACTTATGTATAAAAAATATCACATCCATTTTTGTATGACAACTTTATCGAATACTATTTGGGTGATGCCTGCGTTTGTAATACTTTTGTAAGAATGAATACTCCTAAACGATACCTGATAACTTCGGCATTGCCATACGCTAACGGACCGAAACACATAGGCCATTTAGCTGGGGCCTATTTACCGGCAGACATATATGTTCGCTACTTAAGGTCTCAGAAAAGAGAAGTAGTTTTTGTTTGTGGCAGTGATGAGCACGGTGCAGCCATTACCATTCAGGCAATGAAAGAAAACACTACACCAAAAGCAATTGTTGACAAATACCATGCAATGCTTGAAAGCAACATGCATGATCTTGGTATTTCTTTTGATATTTATCATCGAACCTCTGAAAAAATTCATCACGAAACTGCACAGGAATTTTTTACTACACTGAATAATGACGGCAATTTGCAAGTCAAAGAATCCGAACAGTACTTTGATGATTCTGCCAATACCTTTTTAGCAGACAGATACATTACAGGAACATGTCCTTTATGCAATTATGAAAATGCATATGGAGATCAATGTGAAAAGTGTGGGACTTCTTTAAGTCCGGAACAACTTATTAATCCTAAAAGCACATTAAGTGGCAACCCTCCTTCAAAGAAAAAAACAACCCATTGGTATTTGCCTTTAGACAAACATGAATCTTTCTTACGTCAATGGATACTCGAGGAACATTCATCTGATTGGAAAGCCAATGTACTTGGACAATGTAAAAGTTGGATTGATGCGGGTTTGCAACCAAGGGCTGTTACCAGAGATTTGGAATGGGGGGTTAAAGTACCTGTTGAAGGCGGCGAAGGAAAAGTGTTATACGTATGGTTTGATGCACCCATCGGTTATATCAGCGCAACCAAGCAGTGGGCATTGAACAACAATCAAGACTGGAAACCATATTGGGAAGATAAAGAAACCAAACTTGTTCACTTCATCGGTAAAGACAATATTGTATTTCATTGTATCATATTTCCTGTTATGCTCAAACTTCATGGAAATATATTACCGGAAAATGTGCCCAGCAATGAATTCATGAATCTGGAAGGCGATAAAATGAGTACCAGCAGAGGATGGAGCATTGAAATGGATGAATACATTCAGGATTTTGTCAAAAAAGAAAATGGTGGAGATATGATGGTGGATGCGCTTCGCTATTATCTGACTGCCATTGCTCCAGAAACAAAAGACAGTGAGTTTACGTGGAAGGGATTTCAGGATGCACTGAATAGTGAGTTGGTAGCTATTTTCGGAAACTTTGTCAACAGGACATTTGTCTTGATGCACAAACTTTGTAATGGGAAAGTGCCCCCATTGCATCAAGATATACTGGATGAATCTGACAATAAAATATTAGATGACATTCAGCATTCAAAAAAAACAATAGAAGATTGCATAGAGCATTATAAATTTCGGGATGCGCTTTTTGAAGTGATTGATCTTGCCAGAAAAGGTAATAAATACATGCAGGAAAAAGAACCATGGATTGTGGCAAAACAATTGGGAGAAAATGGCCTTCCTGTTCCGGAAGCGCAACAAAGAATTGACAATACGCTGCATTGCTGCTTACAGTTAACTGCCAATCTAACCATATTAATCAACCCATTTCTTCCATATACAGCAAAAAAACTTTGTCACATGATGAAGGTTGTTGATAAGATGCTTGAATGGGAAAATGCAGGTAAAAGAAATTTATTGAGCGTTGGATATTCTCTAAGAGCCCCTGAATTATTGTTCAGAAAAATAGAAGATGCGGAAGTGGCTGAGCAAATTGAAAAATTAAAAATAAAAAGCAAAAAAATAATGGATGCCAGTATAGATAAGCAAGCAACAGATGCAACTTCAGTTCCCAAAGAGTCTAAACCAACTATTCAGTTTGATGATTTTGCAAAAGTTGACTTAAAAACAGGTACAATCATTACTGCAGAGAAAGTTGAAAAAACCGACAAATTATTGAAGTTGGAAGTTGACCTGGGTGCAGAAAAGAGAACAATCGTTAGCGGTATTGCACTTCACTACAAACCTGAAGACATTATCGGACAGAAAGTAGTAGTGGTTACCAATCTTGCTCCCAGAAAAATGAAAGGGATAGAAAGTAACGGTATGATTTTAATGGCTGAAGACAATAATGGAAAACTTGTTTTTGTAAGCAGTAATGTTTCCAATGGAAGCAACGTAAACTAAAATTTTTGATCTGTGCATAAATGATAAACATTCCTCCATATCTAAAAAAAGGCAACACCATCGGAATCACCTGCCCAAGTGGATTTATGGACGCTAAAAAATCAACAGCATGTATTAATACTCTTCAAAAATGGGGTTTTAATGTAATGGTTGGAAAGACGCTAGGAGGCAATTCTACAAACTATTTCAGCGCATCTGATGAAGATAAAGTAGATGAACTACAAGCTATGCTTGACAGTAAAGATATACATGCTATTTTATTTGGCAGAGGGGGATATGGCATGAGCAGAATTATAGACAAACTCAATTTCAAGGAATTCAGAAAAAATCCAAAATGGCTGATTGGATTCAGTGATATTACAGTGCTGCATTGTCATTTGTTTTCAAAAGTTAAGGTAGCAAGCATTCATGGACCGATGGCTGGAGCATTTAATACTTATAATTCTACCACTATTGATGCTTTGCAAAAAACAATGGCAGGAAAAAAAATAAATTATACTTGCCCAAGTCATCATTTGAACAGAACAGGAAAAATAACAGGCGAATTGATAGGAGGTAATCTTGCCTTACTTTCAAATGTAATCGGAACAAAATCAGATTTTAACACCAAAAATAAAATCCTTTTTATTGAAGATGTTGGAGAATTTTTATATTCTGCTGACCGCATGCTGCAACAGTTAAAAAGGAATGGCAAATTCAATCATTTATCAGGATTGATTGTTGGAGGTTTTACAGAAATGAAAGATACAGAAAGGCCTTTTGGAAAAACAATGGAAGAAATCATTTATGATGTAGTGAAGGAATTTGATTACCCGGTTTGTTTCGGATTTCCTATCAGTCATGGCAATATCAACTTGTCAGTAAAAATCGGAGTACCTTATCAGTTAAATATCACAAAAACTACAACTAATTTAAAAGAGATGTAGAATCAATTAACACAATGGACATCATTTCTTTGTAAGATTTTGTTTTACTTAATTCTGACTCATCATTATCATTGATTATAAAAATCTTGTCGTTTTTTTTCAGACTATTTTTACTTTCTGAAAAACTATTGTCTGAAGTCAAAATAGTCACAGGGCATTTAACATCTTCCAAAAACCGAAGCGTGGGCATTTTAAAATGACACATCGAAGACCATGGATACATTGGGAGATATGTACTCATTACATCCGGAATACTGGTAAAAGGAGATTCAAGAATCAAATGTTTTACATTCGAAAATCCTGCAAGATTAGCAGCAATTGCTGAACCAAACCCTACTCCATGAATAATGATCTTATTTGATGGAAATTTAATTTCCGCTAAGCGCATTATTTGAAAAGCCTCTTCATACAATTTTTTTTCTTCTATTAATCCCACACTTTTTCCAAATCCCGGATAATCAGGTATCCATACTTCATATCCTTTTTTAACAAATAAATCCACTCTTTCTGCACAATCCTGAACATTCCCTTTTGTGCCATGAAAAAATAGTATAACTCCTTTTGATTTTGATGTATCTTCTGCTTTTTCTGAAAAAAATTGTACAAGATGTATAGTGTCTGTTTTATTAACAGGAATAAAGAGTTCTTTAAATGAATTAGAGAATTTAAATTTATAATCTAATGGCAAACTTTTGGGGTGCAACAAAATTTTGTCCTGTAGATAAAATAAAGTGATTCCTATCAAACTGTATATAATTATAATAAATTTAGTCCACTTGAATATTTTTTTGAACTTAGTCATAACAATACACTTTGATGAGATAATATAAACTCTTACAATTTCTTCACAACTTATAATTGTGCATTCTGTTTGCTTTAATAAAATTTGATTTGACTAAATGTAAGAGAATTAAGCAATTAACTTGATGATTTGAAATGGTTAATCAAAAATTTGATGCTATGTGTTCAATCTATGCTAATACCCTATTAACTTGAATTTGATCAGGAAAAAATTTGTTGAAATTATAATGAATTTCAAACAGATATGTTTTCTGGAAATGCAATATTATTTATTGTTCGTCGTCATAATCCCAAACTCTTTTTAGTTTCAATTTGCTAACCGGGGCTACTACAAGAGGGAATTTTTCAACGGCAACATTGCTTTGCTCCAATCCAAAACTTCTTTCTTCGCTCACGCTTAATTCTTTTATCCAAAAGTAAAGTTTCATGATGATGTGTTCAAATACTGGCAATTCATTATCCTGACTGAGGAATTTTTCCATTACGATAAATTGGAAATCACCAACCATATTGTTCCTCTGCTGGCTCTCATATCTGCTGGTAATATTAACTTCTCTGTTGGCCACCAAATCTTCCACAACTTTCTTAAACATCAAATTCAATCTTGGCTGAATTCTAAATCCAAGTTTAAAATCAACCCGAATAATATCATTGGGAATAATGTGTTCAACAGAATATTCGCTCGTATATGGATCATCAAGAGTATGAACATGCACAAACCAATATATATCAGCACGCTTAGGTTTTCCTCTCAAAATACTGTACATTATTTTATGCTCAATTTCTTTATGATTATTGGAGCTTGTCAGATACACCAAATGAGTGGCATATTTAGGCACTGTATTATCATTACTGAGTTCTTCAATCTTAGGGATATATTCTTCCACCCTTACAAATTCAACGTATCTGTTTTTTATTTTTCTGGCTCTGAACCAGACATACATAACCGTAAATAATCCACCTGCAATGATAAGAGTCACAAAACCTCCATGAGGAAATTTATCAAGATTGGCAATCAAGAAAGCCGTTTCTAAACCTATATATATGAAAAGAAAAATCCAAATTACTGAAGGTGTGACTCTTTTAGAAACTAAAAAATTGGAGAATAAAATAGTTGTAGCCAACATACATAGTGTGATGGCAAGCCCATATGCTGCTTCCATTGCTCCGGATGATCTGAAGTAAAGTACGATTGTACAACAACCAGCAAACAAAAGAGTATTTATTCCGGGTATATACAGTTGACCTTTGGCCTCAGTCGGATATTTTATTTTCATCTTTGGCCATAAATTCAAACGAATCGCTTCACTGATCAATGTAAATGAGCCACTGATCAAAGCCTGACTTGCGATAATGGCGGCTGCCGTTGCAATTGCAATTCCCCATAATAAAAACCAATCCGGCATAATAGCATAAAAAGGGTTTTTCATATTTACCCCATTGATAAAGACTGATCCCTTTTGATTCAACAGCCATGCGCCCTGACCGAGATAATTGAGAATTAAACATGCTTTCACATAAATCCATGACACCCTTATGTTTCCTCTTCCGCAATGTCCTAAATCACTGTATAATGCTTCTGCACCTGTGGTACACAAAAAAACCGCGCCCAATATCCAAAATCCTTTAGGATAAACAGTGAGAAGTTTCACAGCATAAAACGGATTAAACGCTTTAAAAACAGTCCATTCGTTAGATAGGTGTGAAAGTCCCAATATTGCAAGCATAGAGAACCATATAAACATTACAGGACCAAACATTTTTCCAATGGAATTAGTACCGAATTGTTGCATGAAAAAAAGAATCACCAAAATGACAAGAACTATAATAATAATTGTGTTCTCATGAATCTCACTCAATAGCGGAATATTTCTCAATCCTTCAATCGCAGATGTGATAGAAATCGGAGGTGTTATCATTCCATCTGCTAACAAAGCGGCCCCTCCTATCATTGCAGGAATCACAAGCCATCTTTTCTGCCTTCTGACTAGAGTATATAAAGAAAAAATTCCACCTTCCCCTTTATTATCAGCTTTCAAAGTAAGTATTACATATTTAAATGTAGTCTGCAATGTAAGTGTCCAAATAATGCACGACAAACCACCAACAATCAATAGTTCCTCGATTTTTTTTCCGTTGATAATTGCACTAAAAACATACAAGGGAGAGGTACCAATATCTCCATAAATAATTCCCAGAGCTATCAGCAAGCCTGC
>CANFOP010000035.1 GCA_947448685.1 Chitinophagaceae bacterium
CAGCTGTTAATTATCCTGTTGAAACATATTTGATGGAGAATGACAAAACTTGTCCTGCTGCACATTTGTGTCACCATTTTTTTAAGGGAGATGTTACATCCTTTGAAGATGTATATAGGTTCGGTAAAAATGTAGATGTGCTCTCTATAGAAATTGAGCATGTAAATATCGATGCATTAGAAAAGCTGGAAACAGAGGGCGTGAATGTAATACCTAAAACATCATGCTTAAAAATCATAGTTGATAAAATCGCACAAAAAAATTTCTATCTACTTCATAATATTCCTACAAGCCCTTTTGTAATTACTTATTCACAAAATGATCTTCATAATAATTTTTCATCATTTCCTTCGGTTCATAAACTTGCAAAAGGAGGGTATGATGGAAAAGGGGTACAAGTTCTTCGTTCTGGAAACGATATCGGAAAAGCGTTTGACAAACCCAGTGTTTTGGAAAAATGTATTGACATTAAGCAAGAGATTGCAATAATTGTGGCTGTTGGGCAGAATGGTCAAACTGCCGCTTACCCTGCAGTAGAAATGGTATTTGATGCTGAATTAAATTTATTGAGTCATCAGATCTGTCCTGCAGAATTAGCCGATTCTATTTATGCTGAAGCAGAATCGATCGCATTGAATGTTGTCAAAAATTTAGAAAGTTCCGGTTTGTTCTCAGTTGAGATGTTTGTTGACAAAGATGATAAAGTATGGGTAAATGAAATAGCCCCAAGGGTTCATAATAGTGGTCATCACACAATTGAAGCTCATTATTGCAGTCAGTTTGATATGCTTTGGAGAATTTTACTTGATTATCCATTAGGAAACACAAATGCAATTTTAAATTCTGCAATGGTAAATTTGGTAGGTGAAGCAAATCATTTTGGTGAAGCAAATTATATTGGATTAGAAGATGTTGTAAGTTTGGATAAAACATTTGTTCATATTTATGGAAAGCAAGAAACAAAGCCAGGCAGAAAAATGGGACACGTGACCGTAATAGGTGATGACAGACAAGAGATAATCCAAAAAGTAGAAAAAATAAAAAAATTATTAATTGTACAATCCTCATAATTTATTTTTAAAATAATCATAAAAATATGGAACCGGTAATAGGAATTATAATGGGAAGCGAGAGCGATTGGGAAGTAATGAAAGATGCAGGAGATATGCTAAAACGTTTTGATGTTTCTTATGAAATGACAATAGTGTCTGCACATCGAACACCTCAAAGAATGTTTGATTATTCAAAAGAAGCGACGGCAAGAGGCATCAAAGTAATTATAGCGGGAGCAGGAGGTGCTGCACATTTGCCTGGTATGGTAGCTGCCAATACAATACTTCCAGTTATTGGAGTTCCTATAAAGTCATCCAATTCTATAGACGGATGGGATTCTATTTTATCAATATTACAAATGCCCAATGGTGTACCTGTAGCAACAGTAGCATTAAACGCATCAAAAAATGCAGCAATTCTTGCCATTCAAATTCTTGCTACACATTCTATTGAAATATCAAATAAGCTTAGAGACTACAAAATTGAATTAGAATCACAAGTAATGGATATGGTTAAGCGAAACATGAAGTAAATGTTATGTTTAGAATTTGGTAATATTAAGATAACAATTGAGTAATATTTTGGTAAAATTACTTTGATATTTTGCAGTACAATTAATCAATAAAAATGCAAAATTTATTAAAGGAAATCAAATCAAAAAAAATCTATTTCTACTCTTTTATTTTTCTTTTACTTCTTAGTTTTTCATGTATAGGTTTTTATGGGAAGAAGGCTAGTTTTATATTTTTAAATTCTTATCATTCCTTTGAGCTGAATGTATTTTTTATTAATTACACATTTGTTGGTGATGGTATTTTCGCAATTTGTTTGATTGGGGTTCTCTACTTCTATTATAAAAATAAAAATCTTGCACTTAATGCTTTGTATTCTTTTCTTATTTCTGGATTAGTTACTCAAATCATTAAAAATTTGGTCAATTCCCCAAGACCTACATTGTATTTTGAACCCGGCACCTACATGAATTTTATAGAGGGTGTATCTAAAAGCGGTTATTCAAGTTTTCCTTCAGGTCATACTGCCACTGCTTTTGCTATTGCTACTGTATTTGTTTTAACCAATAAAAATAAAAACGGACAACTATTAATATTGTTTGCAGCTGTTTTGGTAGGATATTCCAGAATATATTTAGCACAGCATTTTTTAATTGATGTTACGATAGGAGCCCTGTTGGGATGTATTTCAGGTCTTTTATCTTTTTTCCTGGTTCAGGTAAAATTCAATTTTATTAGTACTTTAAAAAATAAGCTGTATTTCAAAAGTACATTTAGACAAACTCATGTGCTTCAACAGCAATAATCGGGAATTTAAATTACATTACTCATTACCACTTGAATAGTTAGGTGCTTGTTTTGTTATTTCAACACCATGAGGATGATTTTCTTTTAATCCTGCTCCTGAAATTTGTATAAAAGTGGCTGATTGCTGCAATGACTCAATATCTTTAGTACCACAATATCCCATACCTTGCCTTAATCCTCCAATCATTTGGTAGATGGTTTCACTTACTTTTCCTCTGTAAGGAATTCTGCCTTCTACACCTTCTGGAACAAATTTTTTCGTGTCTTCCTGAAAATATCGGTCACCGCTTCCGTTACTCATTGCACCTACAGATCCCATGCCTCTGTATACTTTGTATTGCCTTCCTCTGTATAATTCTATTTCTCCCGGACTTTCTTCACAACCGGCAAAAACATTTCCAAGCATAACTGTATCTGCACCTGCGGCCAATGCTTTTACGATATCACCGGAAAATTTTATTCCACCATCTGCAATAATTGGAATGTTTTCTTTGTGGGCTATTTCGCTGCAGTTCATGATAGCTGTTATTTGTGGAACTCCAATTCCTGCAATAACCCTTGTTGTGCAAATAGAACCTGGTCCTATTCCAACTTTTACGGCATCTGCACCAGCATCAATCAAAGCTTTTGTTCCATCAGCTGTTGCAACATTTCCTGCTATCACATTTAGGGTTGGGTATGTTTTTTTAATTTTCTTAACTGCTTCAATTACTCCGAAAGAATGGCCATGTGCAGTATCCAATACGACAACATCTACATCAGCGGCTACAATTTTTTCGAGTCTTTCCATCATGTCTGTTGTTACACCTACGGCAGCACCTACCAACAATCTTCCTGAAATATCTGTTACAGCGTTCGGGTATTCTTTCGTTTTTTCAAGATCTTTAAGGGTTACAAGTCCTTTCAGGTTTCTATCTTTATCAATGATGGGAAGTCTTTTGACTTTATTCTTCATTAAGATATGTCTCGCTTCATCTAAGGTTACATCTGTAGCCGTTACAAGTTTTTCAAAGGGAGTCATTATTTCAGATACTTTTTTGTTTCTGTCAGGTTCAAAGCGTATATCCCTTGACGTTATTAATCCAATGAGTTTGTTGTTCTCTGTAATCGGAATAAATGAAATGTCGTATTCCAGCATCAGAGCGTTTGCTTCGTAGACAAACTGGTTTACTGATAAATGAAATGGATCCTGTATAATTACATTTCTGGCTAGTTTTACCTTTTTAATTTCATGTGCCTGTGCTTCAGCACTCATATTTTTGTGTAAAATACCAATTCCACCTTCACCGGCAATAGCAATAGCCATTTTTGATTCAGTAACAGTATCCATTCCAGCACTTAGCAAAGGAATATTCAATTTGATATTTTTAGTGAGCAGAGTAGAGGTATTTACCTGATTGGGGAGTATTTCTGCATAGGCAGGAGTCAGTAAAACATCATCAAAAGTAAATGCTTTTTCTATTATTTTCTTCATTGTTGTCAGCGTTTAATTTATGAAATTAATATGATTGATACACTTAAAATAATATTATTCCCACTCAATGGTAGCCGGAGGTTTGGAACTAATATCAAATACCACTCTGTTAATTCCCTTTACTTGATTGATTATTTCATTCGATATTTTTCCTAATAAGTCGTATGGGATAGGATACCAATCAGCTGTCATACCATCTATACTTTCAACTGCTCTTAATGCAACACAATTTTCATAAGTTCTTTCATCTCCCATTACACCTACACTTTTAACAGGTAGCAATATTACCCCCGCTTGCCAAATCTTATTATATAAATCAGCTTCTTTTAAATTATTTATAAATATAGAGTCTGCTACTTGCAGTAAATCAACTTTTTCTTTTGATACAGCTCCAATAATTCTAATGGCAAGACCAGGGCCAGGAAAAGGATGACGTTCAAGTATATTATTCGGAATCATTAGGCTTTTCCCCACTTTTCTCACTTCATCCTTGAATAATAATCTCAATGGTTCAATGACCTTCAACTTCATCTTTTCCGGAAGTCCCCCTACATTGTGATGTGATTTTATTGTAGAAGAGTGCTGACCAAATGACTCAATTACATCGGGATAAATAGTTCCCTGAGCAAGATATTTTATATCATTTTCTTTGTTGGCTACTTCTTCAAATACATCAATGAATGTTTTGCCAATAATTTTTCTTTTCTGCTCCGGATCTTCTATGTCCTTTAAATTGTTATAGAATAATTCTTTTGCGTCTATACCATGGATATTCAATCCCATCTCTTTATAGGACTTCAACACTTCTTGAAATTCATTTTTGCGAAGCAGTCCATTATCCACAAAAACACAAACAAGATTTTTGCCGATAGCCTTATGAAATAGTGAGGCAACAACAGTACTATCAACACCGCCACTTAATGCAAGTAAAACTTTATCATTCAAAATCGTACTTCTCAGTGATAGAATGGTTTCATTAATATAGTTATCCGGTGTCCATTCGGGTTTTATTTTGCAGATTTCGTACAAAAAGTTTTTAAAAATTGTATTTCCGCAGGAAGTATGACTCACTTCTGGATGAAATTGTAATCCATATATTGAACTGTTGTTTATTTTAAATGCAGCTACAGGTATGTCATTGGTAGAAGCTAATATGGTGAATTCTTCAGGCCATACGCTGATTGTATCAGAGTGAGACATCCATACTTCCTCCGTAACGTTTATTCCGGCAAACAATTCGTTTTCGATGATATTTATATGAGCTCTTCCGTATTCCCTTATGGCAGATGGAACCACTTTCCCTCCTTTTAAATAAGTGATTAACTGACTGCCATAACAAATTCCAAGTATGGGAACTTTAGTGGCTATGGCGTCCAGGTCTATAACGTAAGGATTTTCAGCGTTTACCGAATTTTTACTTCCAGACAGAATGACTCCTTTTATATCTGAAGTTATTTCCGGACACTTATCAAAAGGATGTATTTCTGAATAAATATTCAGTTCTCTGATTCTTCTCGCAATTAACTGTGTGTATTGTGATCCAAAATCAAGGATAATAACTTTATTCATATGTCAGTTCATTGATTATTCAAAAATTGTAAAGCACGACTGCCGATGTCTTTTCTGTAAAAAAATTGATCTGATAGTTTCATCGAGTCAATATAATTGTACACTTTATTTCTAACTATTTTTAAATCTTCTCCTATTGAAACTATCACAACAACTCTTCCGCCGGTAGAAACAAAACTTCTTTCTTTAAAACAGGTTCCTGCATGGAATACTAAAATGTTGTCATCTTTCGGAAATAGTATCTCATTTCCAATAACAGGTTTTTCAGGGTATCCTTTGGAGGCAATTACTACACCCATACATTTACTGATTGCTGTAATACGATGTGATGTGAATTCTTTTGATTCATCCATTAAAGTTAGGATTGTTTCTACCAAGTCTATATTTAATACAGGGAGTATTACTTCGCATTCCGGGTCGCCAAATCTTGCATTAAATTCGATTACCCGTATGCCATTTTTTGTCATCATTAATCCGGCATATAAAAATCCGGTAAAAGGAATTCCTTCCAATGATAATTTATGTATGATTGGTTTGATTACTTTTTCTATTGATTCATCATAACAATCCATTTGAGGCATATCGCAATATGCTCCCATACCGCCTGTATTTGGACCCAAATCATTATCATACGCTCTTTTATGGTCTTGAGAAAAAGGCAATGCAACAAACCGATCTTTATGCACTAAACACATCAATGTGAATTCTTCTCCTTCCAAGTACTCTTCAATCACAACTTTTTTTTCTCCGAAAATATTTTTATTCAGAAATATGTCTATTGCATGGTAGGCATCTTCTAGATTCTTAGCTACTATTACTCCTTTTCCAGCCGCTAATCCATCGTTCTTAATTACAATAGGCACCCCTTGATTGGTAATATGATTTTTCGCTTCTTCAAAATCTGTAAATGTCCGATAATCAGCACTTTGAATTCCACATTCCTTCATCATTTTTTTCGCAAAATCTTTGCTGGATTCAATTTTAGCTGCATTTTTTGAAGGCGCAAAAATGTTGAGTCCTTTAGCGACAAATAAATCTGCAATGCCTAATTCCAAAGGTGTTTCAGTTCCAACAACAGTCAAATCAATTTTTTCCATTAAAGCAAACTGAAGCAGTCCTTGAATATCGGTTTCTTCAATATCAACGATTGTTGCAACTTTGTTGATGGCATGATTTCCTTTTGCAACAAAAATGTCTGAAACCAATTTGCTTTGGCTGCATTTCCAAGCCAAACAATGTTCCCTGGCGCCTCTTCCTATAATTAATATTTTCATTGTTAATGTTTAAAATGTCTGATACCTGTAAAGATCATAGCAATATGGTGTTGATTACATGCTAATATGGAGTCTTTGTCATTTATTGAACCTCCAGGCTGAATTATAGCATTTATTTTATACTCAGCGCATGTATGAACAATATCATCAAAAGGGAAAAAAGCGTCTGATGCCAAAACGCATGTTGATAAATCGGTACTTTTATTTATTGCTTGTTCAATGGCTTGTTCAACTGCCCTGATTCTGTTGGTTTGTCCGCTACCAATTCCTATTGATACAAAATCTTTAGATAGTACGATTGCATTTGAAGTGCAATGTTTCGCAACTTTTTGAGCAAAAATCAATTCCTTAATCTGTCTTTCAGTAGGTTGATTTTCAGTAACAACTGTTATAATGTTATTGTTTACATTGTCTTTAGTTTGAACTAATAATCCTCCATCTATCGAGATGGTTTGTTTTTCTTCTTTTGCAGTATTTTTTATCTTGATAATTCTGCAATTTTTCTTTTGTTTGAAAATGTCTATTGCGTCTTCATCAAAATCTTTTGCAATCACTACTTCAAGAAATATTTGATTTAGCAGTTCAGCTGTTTTCGCTGAAACGCTAGTATTGAAAGCAACAATGCCTCCAAAAATAGAAACAGGATCTGCTTGGTAAACTTTTTCGAATGAATCCAGATCATTCATTCCTATTGCTACTGCACAGGGTGTTTTGTGTTTAACCGCACAACAAACCGGTTCAGTAAAATCATTTACTACTGTTATGGCTGCTTGTATATCATTATAATTGTTGTAGGATAATTGTTTTCCTTGAATTTGTTCCCAATGATTGATATTGTATGGTTCAATTAAATCAGCATATACCGCTGCTTCCTGATGTGGATTTTCTCCGTATCTGAGTATTTCTTTTAGCTGGTAAGTTCTGTTGTAATAAATTGGAAATGGTTCTTCATTTAAAAAATTAGCTACAGATGCATCATAAGCTGATGTAAGACCAAATACTTTCGCTGCCAGTTTTTTTCTTGTTTTAAGCGTGCTTTTACCAATAGCGTTTAATTCCTCAATAATAATTTTGTAATCTTCGATATCGGTGATGACGGTTACATCATTAAAGTTTTTAGCAGCAGCTCTTAATAAGGAAGGACCTCCAATATCAATAAATTCTATCAGTTCATCCTCTGGCAAGTTTTCCTGTTGTTTGGAAACAAATGGGTATAGATTCACAACAACATAGTCAATTGCAATGATATCATGTTTATTTACTGTATCAACATGTTTATCATTTTTTCTTTTATAAAGTATTCCCCCAAATAATGCAGGGTGTAAAGTTTTTACTCTTCCATCAAGCATTTCGGGGAAATGGGTATATTCCGTAACATCTGTAACGGGTATTTGTTTATTTAATAAATGCTGTAAAGTGCCACCCGTCGCTAAAATTTCAATATTATGATTGATGAGTGTTTGTGCAAATAACGCTATATTATTTTTGTCATACACACTAATGAGTGCTTTGTGTTTTTGCATATATTAATTTTAAAGACTTAACTAATAATCGATGTTCAATTGGGTGAATCAATTCTTGTAAGGATGTTGCAGTAGCTTCTTCTTTTACAGCTGTTTTCTCCTGCAATATTATGTCGCCTTCATCTATGTTTGTTGTGACAAAATGTACAGTAGCGCCAGATTCTTTTTCTTTATTATCAATAACAGCCTGATGAACTTTTAATCCGTACATCCCTTTTCCTCCATATTTAGGCAATAATGAAGGATGAATATTGATTATTTTATTCTTCCAAAGACTGCAAAACTTGTTATCCAAAATAGATAAAAATCCAGCAAGTACAATAAGTTGAACATTTCTTTCCTTTAGTAACAGATGAATATCATGCTGCCATTTTTCTTTTCTGTCAACAATTACACAATCTATTTTTTCAATATTTGCTCTTTGAATTGCGTAACAGACTCTATCTGCAATTACCATTGATATTTCAATCCCTTTTATTTGCTTTGACTTGCAGTTGTCTATTATACATTGAAGATTACTTCCATTACCGGAAACAAAAACAGCTATTTTCATTAATTAAGTATTATTTTATTATCAGGATGTTTTATCACTTCTCCTACAATAAAAGAATCCATATTTTGTGAATCAAGTATTTTATTTACAACTTCAGCATCATTTTTATTTACAACCAATACTAAACCTACACCCATGTTGAAAGTTCCATACATTTCTTTTCTGTCGATACCACCTCTTTCCTGTAATAAATTAAAAATAGGTTGGCAAGGAATGTTTTTTGTTTCTATGTGTGCGCACAATCCTTCCGGAATTATTCTAGGGACATTTTCATATAAACCGCCACCTGTAATATGTGCTATTCCTTTTATATTGCAGTGTTCATTTAATACATCAATGGTTGGACTATATAAACAGGTAGGTGTAAGTAGTGTTTTCCAAATAGGCTCCTCATTAAAAATTTCATACATATCCGGTAATATTTTTCTTACAAGAGAAAATCCATTGCTATGTAAACCACTTGATGCTATTCCTATTATAATATCAGTTTCATCAATGAAGTGTCCGGTAATCATTTTTTCTTTTTCTACAACTCCTACACAAAAGCCAGCAACATCATAATCACCTGTTTTATACATCCCTGGCATTTCTGCTGTTTCACCCCCAACTAAAGCGCAACCGGTTTGCTCACATGCACTTGCCATTCCTTTTATAATTTCGGCTGCCTTCGTTGCATCAAGTTTACCACAGGCCAGATAGTCTAGAAAAAACAAAGGTTTTGCTCCATGGCAAGCAATGTCATTGGCACACATCGCAAAACAATCAATTCCGATAGTATCTAATTTATTTACTTCGAGAGCCAGCATTATTTTAGTTCCTACGCCATCAGTACCAGATACCAATACTGGATGATTATATTTCCCCAATTCATATAATGCACCAAATTGTCCTAATTCTGTTAGAACATTATTATTGTAGGTTTTTTTTACGAAAGGCTTTATCAAATCAACAGTTTTGTAGCCTTCTTCTTTATCAACACCAGCATTTTTATAAGTACTCATAGCCCAATAAATTATGTTGTTACGGTTATTGATTGTTGAATATTTTCCTTTCTTTCAACAGGATAAGATTCAGTAAAACATCCATAGCAGTATCCGGTTTCTTTTAGTAAATATTGTAAATTATCTGTTGTCAAATAGGTTAAACTGTTTACATCAAGGTACTTTTTAATTTCATCTTTTGATAATTTTGCTGCGATAAGATGTTCTTTTTCCGGTGTATCTAATCCAAGAAAGCAAGGAGCTATAATAGGAGGTGAAGCAGAAATAAAATGAATTTCTTTTGCACCTGCATGTTTAAAGATATTTACCAATCGTTTACTGGTTGTACCTCTTACAATAGAGTCATCCATGATAATGACCCGCTTACCTTTGATTTCACTGACTATTGGATTTAATTTCAGCATCACTGTTCTTTCTCTCATTTCCTGAGAGGGAGTGATGAATGATCTGCCTAAATATTTATTTTTTAACAGGATAGGACGAAACGGAATTCCAGATGCGTTGGAATATCCAATAGCAGCAGGTACGCCCGAATCCGGAACGCCAATTACAACATCCGCATCTATTTTCGATTGTTCCCAAAGTTTTTTACCAGACAACTCTCTGAATTTATAAATGCTGTCTCCTTCCAACATACTATCTGGTCTTGAAAAATAAATGTATTCAAATGAACATAGCGCTTTTGGCTTATTTTTTTGAATGTTAAAAGAATGAACACCATTGTTGTCGATAACAATCATTTCTCCGGGTTCAATTTCTCTCACAAATTCAGCACCAATAGCGTCTAAACCACAGGTTTCGCTGCTCACAACAAATGTTTCGTCAGCCATTTTGCCTAATGACAAAGGGCGAATGCCCTGTGGGTCTCTGAATGCTATCAGATTGTCCTGCGTTAATAAAACACAACTATAAGCACCTTTTACTGATTCAAAAATTCTTTTGACGGCAATTTCCATTCCATCATTAAAGTATTTTTGGATGATTCTCAGCATCACTTCAGTATCAGAATTGTTTGACACAAATTCAAACCCCTCCAAGGTTAAATTTTCTCTTAAAGATTTGCTGTTTACAAGATTTCCATTATGAGCAATAGAAATAAAAACATCTCCGGTAGAATTAGTGGTATATAAGGGTTGAATGTTTCTTTTACTTTGTCCGCCGGCTGTACTATATCTAGTGTGTCCGATGGCCGCATTGCCTTGATATAAAGCCGGATTTTCAATAGTAGCAAATGCATCAATTACTAATCCTTCTTTCTTAAAAGTGTATATTTTTCTGTCTGTTAAAAATGAAAGTCCGCATGCTTCCTGCCCTCTGTGTTGTAATGCAATTAAACCATATTGCATCAAAGAAAAAGTGTCAATCTTTTTTTTTGCATACACACCAAATACGCCACATTCTTCTCTCATTTTGTCTAACAACATAACTAATTATTTTTTTAATCTTTGTAAAATTTCAACATAGGCTTCTCTTACATCTCCTAAATCCCTTCTGAATCTGTCTTTATCTAATTTTTTCAGTGTGTTTTTATCCCACAATCTGCAAGTATCAGGACTAATTTCATCGGCAAGAACAATATTGCCATCATTGTCTTTTCCAAACTCTATTTTAAAATCGATCAGTAATATATCTTCTTTCAAAAAATGCTGTTTTAGAATAGAGTTGATGATAGCTGTAGTTGAAAAAATATCTTTGATTTCATCATAGGATGCTATACCTAAAGCAACAGCATGATGCTCATTAATCAGGGGATCTCCTAATTCATCTTTTTTGTAACATAATTCATACACAACATTGGAAATAATTTTTCCTTCTTCTATTCCTAATAGTTTGGCAGTGCTTCCCGCTAAAACATTTCTGGTAATAATCTCAAGAGGAATAATGCTGACTTTTTTACACAACTGTTCTCGATCATTCAATTTCTTTACAAAATGAGTTTTGATTCCTTGAGTTGTCAGATAATCAAAAATCAAACAAGTTATTTCATTGTTGAGGACTCCTTTATCTTGTATACTTCCTTTTTTTTGAGCATTAAATGCTGTGGCATCATCTTTAAAATGAATGATTACATATTCCGGATGATTCGTTGAAAATACTTTTTTTGCTTTTCCTTCGTAGATCATTGCTAACTTTTCGAAATTCATATACTGCTAGTTTAAATAATTGTTGTTATAGGAAATAATCTACCCCATTTTTAAAAATATTGTGATATTCTACATCTGGAATATTTTTAAACCTGCCATTTTGTACTCTTTCGGGATGAGCCATTCTTCCAAAAATATTCCCATTGGTATTAATCAATCCTTCTACAGCAAACAGACTTCCATTTGGATTGAAAGGAAATACATGTGTGGGTTGATTCTTTTCATCCAAATATTGAGTTGCTATTTGATTGTATTTTATAAGTTGCTTTAATGTCAATTCATCGCATTGGAATCTTCCTTCGCCGTGTGATACAGGAACAACATAAGTTTTGTTCATCATTCCCTGTAACCAGGGAGAATTATCATTGATAACTTTTACTTTAACTATTTGTGAGACATGTCTGCCAATAGTATTATGCGTTAAAGTTGGAGAAGATGTATTCAAATCTTTGATTTCACCATACGGTAATAATCCCGATTTAATCAATGCCTGAAAGCCATTGCAGATACCCAATATCAGTCCGCCTTTATCTAAGAAAGAATGAATATGATGTTTGATTTTTTCATTTTTCAAAACATTTACTATGAATTTTGCAGAACCATCAGGCTCATCTCCTGCACTAAATCCTCCGCTTAAAACGATAATCTGTGATGTTTCAATCGCTTTGCTGAAAGAATCTATTGAATCATTGATATGAGACTCACTTAAATTATTAAATGTTTTACTGATAATATTAGCTCCTTCCTTTTTAAATGAATGAGCAGTTTCATATTCGCAATTCGTGCCAGGGAAAACAGGAACAAAAACCGTAGGTTGGCCGAATCCGATATTCTTTATTTTTTTAGGCGTAACAGAGATATGAGGAATTAAAAGAGTGGAACTAACTGTTTTAGTGGGAAAAATACTTTCAAAAGTATTAGTCCATGAAGCAATTGCTTCCTCAATTGAAATAAGCACTCTGTTGAATTCTAGGTTAGCAGAAAAATTTGTTTTGCCTATCAGATGGAAAGTAGGATCTAAAAGTTCTTTCGATTCAATAACAATACTTCCAATATTCAGTTTTAATAAATCTTTTTCAGTGTAAATTTCAGCACCAATTTTATTGCCAAAACTCATTTGAGCAATAGTAGATGCTATTCCGCCATCTTTAACATGTTTTGCTGCAATGATTTTTCCTGATTGAATACCGTTGTAAATTTTTTCCCAGGTTGATTTTAGTAAACTCCAATTCGGTATATTTTTATCATTTACCGGTAGCTGGAATAAATAAATAAAATTATTGGCAGATTTAAATTCCGTTGAGATGATATCTGTGGACTTTTCGGTGGTAACAGCAAAACTAATTAATGTAGGAGGAACATTCAATTCATTAAAACTACCACTCATACTGTCTTTTCCACCAATCGCTACAGCACCTGTATTCATTTGTGCTTCAAATGCACCAAGTAACGCAGATAGTGGCTTTCCCCATTTCCGGGAATCATTGCCAAGTTTTTCAAAGTACTCTTGAAAACTTAAATAAATATTTTTGTAATTGCCTCCTGCTGCAACTATTTTGGAAATAGATTCAACAACTGAATACATTCCTCCGAGATAAGTATTTTCAGAAGTAAAACCTGGATGATAGCCCCATGAGGCGATGCTTATAGTTTTTGAAGTGTAGGTATTATCACAAATAAAATGTGCAGAAACATCAGCAGGTGTCCATTGATATTTTCCGCCAAAGGGCATTAAAAGCGTGTTCCCGAGAACAGTGCTGTCAAAGTGTTCAACCATTCCTTTTTGTGAAGCAACTTCTTTGCTTGACAGTACTTGTAAAAAGTTTGTTTTGTTAAAACTGCCGGCATTATTCGCATATGTCCTATCTACATTAGCAACTACACTTGTTTTTTTAGTCGCACCATTTGTATTAAGAAATGAGCGCTTTAAATGTAAAACTAGGCTTCCATTCCATTTCATTTTCAAAGTACCATCATCGGTAACATCAGCCACATGTGTCGCTTTTAGATTTTCTGATTCAGCGTATTTGATAAAAGTATCAGCATCTTTTTTTGAAACAACTACAGCCATTCTTTCCTGAGATTCTGAAAGTGCTATCTCAGTGCCGTCCAACCCTTCATATTTCAAGGGTATTTTGTTCAGGTCAATTTCAACACTTTCGGCAATTTCACCAATAGCCACACAAACTCCGCCTGCTCCAAAATCGTTGCATTTTTTTATCAATTCTGTCGCTTCTTTTTTTCTGAATAATTTTTGAATTTTTCTTTCCGTAATGGCGTTCCCCTTTTGCACTTCGGATTGCATTGTTGTTATTGAACTTTCATTGTGTTGCAAGGATGATCCTGATGCACCTCCGATGCCATCTCTTCCGGTATCTCCTCCAAGCAGCAATATGATATCGCCCGCTATCGGATCCAATTCTTTTACCATTGATTTTTTTACAGCACCAATCACAAAGCCACATTCCAATCTTTTTGCTTTATAACCTTCATCAAAAATTTCATTGACAAGTGAAGTAGATAAGCCAATCTGATTTCCGTATGAACTATAGCCCAAAGCGGCTTCTCTGGTGATTTTAACTTGTGGTAATTTTGATGGTATGGTTTTTTTTGCAGACTCAATGGGATTCCCTGCGCCACTTATTCTCATTGCTTGATATACAAACGCTCGCCCACTTAATGGATCTCTGATGGCACCTCCAATGCATGTTGCAGCCCCTCCAAAGGGTTCAATTTCTGTTGGGTGATTGTGAGTTTCATTTTTAAACAGAAGCAGCCATTTTTCATTTTCTCCATTTATATCTACATTAATTTCAATAGTTGCTGCGTTATTTTCCTTACTATGATAAAATGAGTGCAGTAAATTTTTAGTTGAAAAATATTTTGGCAAAATGGTAGCCAAATCCATCATTGTTACAGGATTTTCATTTTTCCCCAATTCCTTTCTAATTGTCAGGTATTGTTCAAATGTGCTTTTCATTTCTTTTTCATACATGCCTTCAAAGCGAATGTTTTCAAGTTCC
>CANFOP010000036.1 GCA_947448685.1 Chitinophagaceae bacterium
AGGAGCTGGTCGTATAAGACTTGCCGATGCAAATATAGGATTTTTTATGATTGAATAATGATTCTTATATTCTAAAAACTGAATCCGGGTTTATCCCTCCGAGAATTGATACTCGACATGCCAATCAGCCTGTCATTTCGATCGGTGAATGATTTATAATAAATCAGAATGGTGTATGAGTTCTCCGTTTCCCAGTAATTTCCTTCCAATGATTCTATTTGATGGGGATTGTTTCTGTCAACAGTCACATAGGCATAATTGTAGAACCCCTGTTTTAAATATGCATCGCATTGATATTTTCCAGTTTCTTCAGAATACTTCATTTTCCATTGTTGGTTCAATTCAAAACCAGTAAACTGGCCAATCAGATAAAGATCTTTGTTTTCAAAAGCTTTAGCATCTTTGTTGGCAAATGAAAAATGAATGGTTGCATAATCTGACTGCCACAAAGGGTTGATGCTTTCATAAGAAGCAATATTGTACATTCCATTGTAGTCAGAAAAATAAACATAGCGCTCTCCTTCCCTGTTGTGATCAGTCTTTAAATTCAATTCTTGTTGACCTTGATTATACACTCCCCTTTCCACTCTGTCAGACAATAATCTGAAACTTCTCAAATCAAGCCAGCGCCATTCTTTTCCTCCTGCAAACATTCCTGTATTTTCTGTATTGTATTCCAGGAGATTTCCTCTTACAAAAGTTGGTACGATATCCCTTTGTGCATTATCCCATCTGTTGTTTTGCAATATGACAACCTTAACCTGTTGAGCAACACTGAATGAATTGATGTCTTTTATGTTAGCATTGAATTTCAATCTTTGATGGGTGAAAAAATATTGAGGCGTAAATGGTTGAACAACTGAAGCATCAATCATTGCTTTTGGCTCTAATACCAGCATTTGTTTGGTAAAAACAGTTTTTGAAGTATCCCCATCCAAAAATACTTTCAATAAATAATTACCTGATTTTATGGGCACAGAATTTTGATCAGGAATCATTGCCTGATAGTGAGTATATTTTGTATAAGCAATACTTGAATATCTGTAAGTATTGATTCTGTTTTGTGTAAACCCTTTGATGTAATCAAACGCACTGAGATTGACCGGTTTCCAGTTATAATCGCATAAGACAAATGTATAGTAGTAACTTTTATAATCACCGTCCAAATCATCAAAATTCAATTCAATTTTATTGTCGCCTCCTATAATGTAAACAGGGAGCCCTTGCTGATTTCCATAAGCATTTAATTGAACGGTTTGAATATTTTTTTTAAATACACACTCAACACTTTGTGCATTTAAATGCAGAGGAATGAGAAAAATTGACAAGAAAAAAAATATCGAAACAGAAAAATAGAATCTCATTTAATAATTTTATTAATTTACTTTTGAAAGATAGTAAAAAAAATTGTTTGAATCCAGCCTTTTACATAGCCAAAAAAATCGCCAAAAGAAATCAACCTTCTTTTTCAAATTTTATTATAAAATTGGCTGTTGCAGCCACTTCTTTGAGTGTGGCTGTAATGATTGTGGCTCTCAGTTTTGTCAATGGATTTCAACTGACTATCAGCAACAAAATATTCAGTTTTTGGGGTCATGTGAGAGTTCTTCAAAATCTGGAGGATAAAGTTTCAATTGCAGAGGAATACCCTATTTATACAAATGACACGATTGAGAAATACCTGCAGGCTTTACCGGATGCTGTTTCTGTAGAAAGATACGCAACCAAATCGGGAATATTGAAATTTCAAACTGGTATGGAGAGTGTATTGCTGAAAGGTATTGATAGTTCTTTCGATTTCTCCAGAATGCAGTCATTTTTAAAAGAGGGTAAATGGATATCCTTTAAAGACAGCGGTTACAGCAAAGAAATCAATATCAGTACATTTACTGCCAATCAACTCAATATTAATTCCGGCGACAGTTTGATTGTTTTCTTTTTCAGAGAAGACGGCAGTAAAACTGCCAGAAAGTTAAAAGTTGCAGGTTTTTTCAAATCCGGTATAGAAGATTATGATAAGAATTTTGCATTATGCGATCTGAATCTGATCAGAAGAATGAATAACTGGGAAAGCAACCAGATTGGCGGATACGAAATATTTCTGCGTGATTATAAAAAAACTGATTCCATTTCTCATAAAATTTATGACGAACTTCCACAGGGATGGTACAGTAAAAGCATTAAAGAAATTTACCCCAATATTTTTGACTGGCTTAATTTACAAGGACAATTAAAAAATATTCTGATAGCCATTATGATTATCATAGCCATCGTAAATTTGATTACCTGTCTGATTATACTTGTATTGGATCGTACTTACATGACAGGAACACTTAAAGCGTTGGGAGGCAGTAATTGGTTTGTTCAAAAGATTTTTCTTTATAACACAACATTCATTGCCGTTACGGGAATCATCATCGGTACTATATTCGGACTTTTATTTTGTTGGATTCAAGAAAAAACCGGTTTTATCAAACTCAATGAGGAAGCTTATTTCATCTCAAAAGCAGCAGTGCATATTATTTGGTGGCAAATTATTTTGGTAGATGTAATTACTTTATTGTTCTGCATTATAACATTGATCATACCAACCATCATCATCAGAAAAATATCACCTGTAAAAGCCATCCAATTCAAGTAGATTTCGAATGAATAGTTAGTCTCAACGGCGACATTCATACAACACTAATGCAGATGCTACTCCAGCATTAAGCGATTCTGCCAACCCGAATGATGGAATGGTTATTTTTTTGTCAGCCATTGCAATGATGTCTGCCGACAATCCATTTGCCTCGTTTCCTATCATTATAATACATTCCTTATCCAGATTGCATTCGGCTATATTTGAGCCATTCAACACCGTTGCATAAATATTTACTTCATGATTGTTCAATAGCCATTCTTTTAAGTCTGTATAAATAACATTCACACGTGCTAGACTAGCCATCGTACTTTGAACAACTTTACTGTTGTACATGTCCACTGTATTTCTTGAACATATGATATTTTTAACCCCAAACCAATCAGCATTGCGGATGATGGTACCAAGATTACCGGGATCCTGAATTCCATCCAATATCAAGGTAATGTTCTTTTTTACGTCTATTTTCGTTGCTGGAATCGCTTTTTTAAAAATAGCCACTACATTGTTGGGAGTTGCATAATGTGCCATTTTCTGAAATTCATGTTCCTCTATGACATGGATAATGTTTTGAAATGATTCCAGTATCTCCTGTTCAAGACTTTGCACCCAAATTGATAATGCATAGATCGACTTACATTCAAATTTTCCGTTTAATAAAAGCTCTTTTACAACCTTAGGTCCTTCCGCTACAAATTCATTGAATTCATCTCTGAATTTTTTGTGCTGTAAACTTTGAATATATTTGACAGTCTGTTTGCTTAACATTGACGCTTATTTATGTTAAATATACTTTTTAATAGAATTAAATGTTGTTTTTTCTTCGGTTTGACTTCACTGATGCTTTTCGCAGCTTCATGTGGCAAACCGTTTGTAAAAAAAGCACCTAAAGATAAATTTTACCTTTATAAAAATAGTATTGAAATTAAAGCCCGTGATGTCTCAAAATCGGAAAAAACCAATTTAATTCAAAAACTAAATGTACAACTTGATGATAATTCAAAAATAAAAATAAAGCAATACCTTTTTTTTGTAAATATCATCAAACACCCAATAATCTATGACAGTTCATCCACCAGAAAATCGGCGGAAAACATTATAGCGTCATTGTTTCACAGCGGATTTTATAACGCCTCTGTCAATACAAAAACTGATACTGTTAAAAAGAAAATCACCGTACAATATCAAGTAAACACCGGCAATCCAACATTGATAGACAGCTTGTATTATCAGTTCGATACACCTGAACTGCAAGGATTGGGAAAGTCAATTAAACAATCTACTTTTTTAATAAAAAACACCGCAATTACAAAAATCGGTGTACTCACTGAATTGAATCGTATTGTTGACAGTTTCAGAAACAATGGTTTTTACAAATTCACTGCAGCTGATTTAAAAGTATACGGAGACACAAGCATTGAAGCGCTTACATCCCTTTCAGATGACCCTTTTGAACAATTCAGATCCATTGCTCATGCTCAGGAAATGAAAGATTCACCCAAAATAAAAATCAGTATTGCTGTTAACCCTCCCGATGATTATACCAGACTTAAAAAATATTACATCAACAAAATCATTATTTATCCCGATATACAAATTTCGAATTTGTTGCCAGACAGCAACCTCAATTTCTTTCAAACAAATTACTTTACAATAGTACAACACAAGAAAAATTTCAACTTCTCCCTTTTTGAAAAATTGATTTCATTAAGAAATGGACAAGTTTTCCGACAGACAGACTATTACAAAACGATTTACAATCTATCAAAAACGGGGGCCTGGCAAAGTATCAACATTCAAATCGAAGATGATCAAGAAAAGGATTCTATGGTAAACCTGATTATTCAGCTTGTACCTGCCAATAAATATGGATTTGAAACTGCTTTGGAAGTCAGCTACTCTGCCAGCAACAGCACTAATGTATTGGGAGGGAATTTATTTGGGTTATCGGGTAATATTTCTCTTACAAACAGGAATGTAGCCAAAGAATCTGTAAGAATGGTTCATAATATCCGTGCAGGCATTGAATTAAACAACAATACAGGAAGCAACAGCAGCATTATCAATTCAAATGAAATAAGCTATGGAAATACCACTTCATTCCCTCGCTTGCTTTTTCCCTTCATACCCAATCTTCTAAAGAAAAAAAATGAGTATAACACTGGAGAGACATTCATTGGACTTAATTCAAACTATATCACCCGATTGAATTTATTCAAACTTCAATCTACCAATTTGAGTTTTGGCTGGACCGGTTTAAATAAAAAAGGATGGAAATGGAATTGGACTTCACTGAATTTCGGATACAGTAATCTGATCAACAAGACTGATAGTTTTGAAGCCATTCTGACTAAGAATCCTTTTCTGCGTTCCTCCTACAATACCGCATTGGTAAATGGTATGGGTATCAGTTTTTACAAATTAATATCCGGATTGAAACATCCCAAAAGTCAATCGAAAGAGTTTAGTATTCGTTTAAATGCAGAAGAATCAGGATTAACCTGGGGTTTATTGCCTATTTTCAATAAAAACAAAAGAAGATTCATCAAAGAAGATATTGAGATTAAGCACAGTATCCGTTACTTAAAAACAGCATTGGCATTCAGAGGTTTTGCTGGTATTGGAATCCCATTGATGGGAACAGACCCCAACAAAACGCTTCCTTTATTCAAACAATATTTTGGTGGGGGAAGTAATAGTATGAGGGCTTGGCCTGTAAGGGGAATTGGTCCCGGAGGCAACCCATTGATTCCCTACTCTGCCGACAGAACTAATTTCAATGATCGTACAGGAGACATCCAACTTGAAATCAACAGTGAATTCAGATATGATATTGCAAGAATTATCCCCAATACCCTTACTTTGAGAGGAGCCATTTTTTCAGACATCGGCAATATTTGGAATACCAGAAATTCGAAATCAGACGGTTCGGCAGACAGTTCACAATTTCAATTTAAGAATGTTTACAAGCAAACAGGTATTTCCGCAGGAACAGGTTTCAGGCTGGATTTCAACTATTTTATTGTACGATTTGATTTGGGATTCAGAATTAAACGACCAGAATTGTTTTATCAAAATGATGGATGGAAATTGCCGAATATCAATTTAGATGACTGCCTTAAAAAAATATTTACTCGCGGAACCAATGATGAATACAGAAGATGGCGTTATGAAAACTTCAATTTTACGATTGGTATAGGATATCCGTTTTGATTAGGCAATATGTTCAATTTACAATCTGTTGGTTCATTCAACCCAACAATTTCAAAAACGAATCCACTGTTTCAGCATTTTCCACTGTAAAGTCACCGATGGCAGTTCTGCGCAAACTGCTTAAATAAGCACCACAACCAAGGGCAGCACCAAAATCGTGGGCTACACTTCGTATATACGTTCCCGTTGAGCATACAATCTTGAATTCTACCAAAGGGAGTTTTATGGAGGTAATTTCAAAAGAATAGATATTGATTTTTCTTGGCTGAAGTTCCACTTCCTCTCCTCTTCTTGCCAACTCATATAAAGGCGTTCCCTTCTTTTTGATTGCTGAATATATGGGTGGGACCTGATTGATTTCGCCTGTAAATTTCTTTGTTGTCTCTAAAATGTTTTTTTCTGTAACCTCCGAAATATCCTTGAACTGTTCAGGATGACTTTCGAGATCATAAGTAGGTGTTACAGCACCTAATGTAAAAGAACCGGTATATTCTTTTACTTGTGCCATGTATTCATTTATTTTTTTGGTAAACTTTCCTGTGCATACTATCAATAGTCCCGTAGCTAAAGGATCCAGTGTTCCGGCATGTCCTACTTTTTTTATACGAATCGCACCTCTTATTTTTCTGACCACATCAAAGGATGTCCAATGCAATGGCTTATCAATTAATAGGACTTTGCCTTCCTCAAACAATGCTTTTTTTTCGGGTGAAATTAAAGGATTAACAACACTGATAGATGTTTGCTCTCCGGTTGCTGCAATATGTTTTTGCCTGTAACTTCCTTTGTTGCTCAAAGTGATTTCATTGTTTATAATGAATTAATAAGCTCTTGCAAACAATACTCTTTGAGAGCTGGGATTACCTGTCAGAATACACTTACCTTCTTCCTGTTTGTTGTTTAAAGGTATACACCTGATAGTAGCTTTCGTCTGTTCTTTTATCTTTTCTTCTGTTTCACTTGTTCCATCCCAATGAGCAGAAACAAAACCTGCCTTGGTATCCAGCAGATTTACAAACTCTTCCCATGAATTGGCTTCTCTGATATTTTCATTTCTGAATGCCAATGCCCTGTTGAAAATATTTTGCTGAATATCTTCCAATAAATTTTTGATATAGGGAGCCAGTCCATCAAAAGATACTGCTGATTTTTCCTTGGTATCTCTTCTTGCCAATTCAACTACATTGTTGTCAATGTCTCTCAATCCCATGGCAACCCTTACCGGAACCCCCTTCAATTCATATTCTGCAAATTTCCATCCCGGACGAGCATTATCACTATCATCATATTTTACTGAAATACCCAAAGACTTCAATTCTTTAATAAGCATGGATGCCTTTGCATCAATGACAGGTTTACTCTCCTCTCCTTTGTAAATGGGAATGATTACTACTTGTAATGGAGCGATTCTTGGAGGCATAATCAATCCCTGATCGTCACTATGAGCCATAATCAATGCCCCGATCAATCTTGTTGAAACACCCCAACTGGTAGCCCACACATATTCTTGTTTGTTTTCCTTGGTGAGGTATTGTACATCAAAAGCTTTTGCGAAATTTTGTCCAAGGAAATGAGAGGTACCGGCTTGTAATGCTTTACCATCTTGCATCAATGCTTCTATGCAATAAGTATCTTCAGCACCTGCGAATCTTTCATTGGCCGTTTTAACACCTTTGATGACCGGAACTGCCATATAATGTTCAACAAAGTCTGCATACACTTCCAGCATTTTTTTTGTTTCCTCAATGGCTTCTTCCTTTGACGCATGAGCCGTATGTCCTTCTTGCCACAAGAATTCAGCTGTTCTTAAAAACAGTCTGGTTCTCATTTCCCAACGAACCACATTGGCCCATTGGTTAACAAGAATAGGCAAATCGCGGTAAGACTGAATCCAACCTTTGTAAGTATTCCATATAATGGCTTCACTGGTGGGACGGATAACAAGTTCTTCTTCCAATTTTGCTTCCGGGTCAACAATCAATTTGCCTGGATTAGCAGGATCATTTTTTAAACGATAGTGAGTAACCACCGCACATTCTTTTGCAAAGCCTTCTGCATTTTTTTCTTCAGCCTCGAACAAACTTTTAGGAACAAACAAAGGGAAATAGGCATTGACATGACCTGTTTCTTTAAACATTCGATCCAATTGATCTCTCATATTTTCCCAAAGCGCATATCCGTAGGGCTTTATGACCATGCATCCCCTAACTGCAGAATAATCGGCCAGTTCACCCTTTATCACCAAATCATTGTACCATTGAGAATAATCGGTTGCCCTGGAGGTTAATTCTTTGCTCATAATAATATTTTTATCTAATTCAGTGTTTAATGTATTAAAGGCTTTGCAAAAGTAACAACTTCAACGTAGATTTCTTTTAAACTTGTTGAACATTAAGCAAAGAAAAAATCATTTTTCAAAATAAAGATTTGTCAAGATACTTCTTTATAGATGAAAAATCAGGTTGAACCCAACTGAATGAAGCATCTTTTTTAAACCAAGTCATTTGACGTTTGGCATAATGTCTGCTATTTTGTTTAATCAGTTCAATGGCTCTGTTTAAAGAGATATTGCCTTCAAAATAATCAAAAAGTTCTTTGTATCCCACTGTTTGCAGTGCATTCAGCGCTTTGAATGAAAGCAGTTCTTTGGCTTCAATCACTAAGCCTTTTTCAATCATATCGTCCACTCGGTTATTGATGCGTTCATACAAGTCCTCTCTTGGCAACTCCAGTCCAATTTTGACAATATTAAAATCTCTCTCGACAGTATGGTGTGATTGATAATGTACGATGGAATGACCAGAGGATATTTTCACTTCCAATGCCCTCATCATTCTTCTCGGGTTATTTATTTCACCAACTTTACAATACAAAGAATCCTTTTCCTGCAGTTCTTTTTTCAGCCATTCCATGCCATGTTGATTGTAATGTTCAACTATCCAATTTCTAATATCGGGAGCTACTTCGGGTATTTGGTCTAAGCCTTCGCAGAAAGCCTTTATATACAAACCAGTTCCTCCAACCATCACAGCGATATCCGATTTCGAAAAAATCTTTTCAAGAGCTTCCAAAGCATATTTCTCAAAATCCACAGCATTTAATGATTCGTGTATGGAATGAGAATCTATAAAATAATGCCGAGTGTTTTTTAATTCCTCTGGAGAGGGTTTGGCTACACCAATGTTCAATTCTTTATAACATTGACGGCTATCCGCAGAAATGATATCGGTGAAGTAATGCTTTGCCAATTCAATGGCTGCAGTTGTTTTCCCAACAGCTGTTGGTCCGGCTATGATAACACAGGTTTTTTTATGCATGTTGTTTCCAGAGTTTGTGAAGAACTCTGAACAATATAATGATTGAGTAAAAAATCAAAATTCATCTCCGGCATCTTCCGAAGTGAAATCTTCTCGAGCCCCAGATTCTTCATCTCCTTCTTCACCAAATCCATCATTCATAGCTTCGGGATGTAAATCATATTTTTCTTCCATCTCTGCCAGACGGCTGTCTATCAATCCTTTTGTTCCGTATTGAGATGGCCCCAATCCCTCAATTCTCACACAGCAGGGATACTCTATTTTTTTGTCGGCTTCTTTCTCTACATGAATCAATTCAATCATGTAACGCCAGTTTTTCACAAAATCGTATTCGTATATAAATTTTTGGTTGGGATCTGCAATCTGACTGCCAATATTCACCTCACTCATTATCAATGGCTCTACTTTATAAGACTTATCATATTTCTCTAAAGAAATTTCTTTTCCCTGTTGCCAGGAATCATTGCTTTTATAAAAAGTAGCAGCATGTTTGCTGTCAAATTCATAACTTTTTAGTATAGCATGGTGCAAATCAAGGAATGTTTGTTGATGCTTAATTACAATATCTCTGTAAACACTCTCATCTTCTTCCCAGTAAATTCTGAATTTTAAAATGGCCATATTCAAAAATAATAAAAAATAAGATTCATTGAAAAGGAATTGACGGTTTGGTTGTCAATAAAATAAATTAATTATCCAAATATGCTTGGTTACAGTCCCAATTCTTTTCCTCTTTCCACCATAAATGCATGAGCAGCTTCATATTCATTGGGTATCACGCCATCTAAAATAGCTTCTCTGATGGCATTTTTAATAATTCCTACATTTCTGCCGGGCGTTAGTTTAAAATATTCCATGATCATCTCACCGGTTACAGGTGGTTGCCAATTCCTGATATGATCTTTTTCTTCCACTTCTGCACATCTTTGCATCACCAATTCAAAATTGGAAAGATAACGCTTTACCTTTTCCTTATTTTTGGATGTGATATCTGCTTTACATAAAAGGAATAGTGATTCCAGATCTTCTCCTGCATCAAAAATCAATCTACGTATAGCCGCATCCGTTATATTTTCTTTGGTAAGACTTATGGGTCTTAAATGCAGTTCCACCATTTTTCGAACGAATCTCATTTTTTCGTTTTGGGGCAATTTCAATTGTACAAAAATCTTTGGAACCATTCTACCCCCCACCACTTCATGTCCGTGAAATGTCCAACCATGACCATCCTCAAATTTCTTAGTGACAGGTTTGGCAATATCATGCAGTACAGCAGCCCATCTCAACCAAAGATCATCAGTTGTTTGGGAAATATTATCCACTACTTGCAGGGTATGATAGAAATTATCTTTGTGGCCTTTACCATCTATGTATTCAGCACCAGCCAAAGCCGTCATTTGAGGAAAAATAATCTGCAACAAACCTGTTTTGTAGAGCAAATCAAAACCTACAGAAGGTCTCGTGGTAAGTAGTATTTTATTCAGTTCATCTGCAATTCTTTCTCCGCTGATTATTTTTATCCTTTTGGCAATTGTAGATATGGCAAGAAGTGTTTTTTCCTCAATCGAAAAATTCAGTTGAGCGGCAAATCTGATGGCCCTGAGCATTCGCAAAGGATCATCACTGAAAGTTTCCTCAGGTGTCAGAGGCGTTTTGATAATTTTGTTTTTTAAATCTTCCAGTCCACCAAATGAGTCTACTAGACTGCCGAAATCATTTTTATTCAAACTTATCGCCAGTGCATTGATGGTAAAGTCTCTTCTGTTTTGGTCATCCGATAAAGTACCTGCTTCTACTAACGGATTTCTGCTGTTGAAGTCATAACTTTCTTTTCGTGCACCCACAAATTCAATTTCAATAAAAGATGAATCAGTTTGTTCCTCCTGCACCTGATCCAATTCTTTAATTTTAATTTGAGCTGTACCAAAATTTTTAAAAAAGTTAACGGTGGGATTAGGGTTAAACAACAATGCCGTTTCGTGCGCAAGTGCAATGCCATCTCCAACACATACTACATCGATATCTTTGGTTTTTCTTCCCAATATTTTGTCACGTACAAACCCCCCGACAACATAAGCATCCACGCCTAGTTGTTCGGCAGCTGTTGCTATTTTGTCCAGTAGTTGTTTTTCAAAATCGTTTAATGTTATATACATCGTGCGCAAAAGTAGTATTTATGAGGGAAATGAAAAGATGAAGATGAGACAACAATATGAATGGACTTCTATTTTTTAAAAGTGGTTAGTGGGTATTTTAATGTTCAAAAAAAATTGGCACTAAACTTGACTACTATAACTTCCTGTAAAAAATTAAATGTAACCTGTTAATTTTGTCAAATTGACTTATTTATCCTATAGATTATGAATAAAAATATATTTATGCAAGGCGGTGAGGATGAAATGGAATTCATGCCTATCATTCCATTGAATGAAGACGATGCAAATGCTGATGCAGAGCCAATTCCGGAAGACCTTCCTATTCTTCCGTTAAGAAATACCGTCCTTTTTCCGGGAGTTGTTATTCCAATAACTGTAGGAAGAGATAAAAGTATCAAAGCGGCAACCGATGCGTACAAGCATGACAAATTGATAGGTGTTGTGACACAAAAAGACAGCAGTATTGAAGAGCCGGGGGTAATTGACCTTGAGTCAATCGGTACTGTTGCAAAAATCGTTAAACTCATTAAAATGCCTGATGGAGGAACTACCATCATCATACAAGGCAAAAAGCGTTTCAAAATTGAACAAATCACTTCCGAGGAACCTTATTTCAGAGCCAGGATCTTATTGATGGAAGAACAATCTTTAAAAGATGACCCTGATTTCAATGCCATGATTGGAAGTATAAAAGATCTGGCTTCTCAGATTGTAAGTCTTTCGCCCAATCTTCCCAGTGAGGCTGCCATCATACTTAAAAACATTGAGAACCCCTCATTTCTGATACATTTTGTCAGCAGTAATTTAAACTGTGAATTGAAGCAGAAACAGCAATTGCTTGAAATCAACAATTTAAAAGAACGTGCTGAGTTATTGATGAACTTAATGCACACAGAATTACAATATGCAGAACTAAAAAATAAAGTAACCAATAAAACAAGGGCTGAATTAGATAAACAACAAAGAGATTATTTTCTTCAACAACAGCTGAAAGCCATCAAAGATGAATTGGGAGGTGAGAATGCTGCTGAGGTGAAAGAAATGATGAAGAAAGCAGAATCAAAAAAATGGACGGCAGCCGCAAAAGAAATGTTCAATAAGAGCATTGAGAAACTGGAACGCATGCATCCATCCACTCCTGATTATTCTGTGATTTACAACCACCTGGATTTATTGCTTGATCTTCCGTGGGAAGAGTATACCGAAGATTCCTATGATCTTAAAAAAGCAAAAAAAATACTGGATAAGGATCATTACGGAATGGACAGAATCAAAGAACGCATCTTAGAATATTTAGCCGTATTGAAATTAAAAGGCGATATGAAAAGCCCTATTCTTTGTTTTATTGGACCTCCCGGAATTGGTAAAACCAGTTTAGGAAAAAGTATAGCTTCGGCCATTAACAGAAAATATGTGAGGGTTAGTTTGGGTGGTTTGCATGATGAAAGTGAAATTCGCGGTCATCGTAAAACTTACATAGGAGCGATGCCAGGAAGAATCATTCAATCAATCCGTAAAACCAAATCAGGCAATCCCGTAATGATTCTGGATGAAATAGACAAAGTGGGAAGTGACCACAGAGGAGATCCTTCCTCTGCCTTATTGGAAGTGCTGGACCCTGAACAAAATCAATCCTTCTATGATAATTATCTCGAATTGGAATATGACCTGAGTAAAGTGCTGTTCATTGCTACAGCCAATAATCTAAGCAATATTCAACCAGCCTTGAGAGACCGTTTGGAGATTATTGACTTAAGCGGATATGCCATAGAGGAAAAAATAGAAATCGCCAGGCAACATCTTGTTCCCAAACAAAAAGAAATGCATGGATTGAAAGAAAACAGTTTTAAAATGAATGACACGGTGATTGAAAAAATCATTGCAGATTATACCAGGGAAAGTGGCGTTCGTGAATTAGACAGATTACTTGCCAGCATCATGCGATATCAGGCCAAGGAGTTGGTGGTCAAAGGGAAATTAAAATCAACCATCACAACATCTGATATCGAAAAAATATTGGGCAAATCGAAATTCAATAATGAATTGTATAAAATGGCCAACATGCCCGGTGTGGCGGTAGGCCTTGCCTGGACCTATGTTGGAGGCGATATTTTATTCATTGAAGCACAAACAAGTGAAGGTAAAGGTGAATTAAAATTAACCGGTAATCTTGGTAATGTAATGAAGGAAAGTGCCAGTACCGCTCTAACATGGGTACAAACGAACGCAAAAAAAATCGGAATAGAAGCTGCGTTGTTTTCTTCCAAAAATATTCATGTGCATGTTCCGGAAGGTGCAGTTCCAAAAGATGGCCCCAGTGCAGGAATTACCATGATGACTGCATTGGCGAGTGCTTTTACCGGAAGAAAAATCAAACCATTTCTGGCTATGACCGGTGAAATAACTTTAAGAGGTCAAGTATTACCAGTTGGCGGAATAAAAGAAAAAGTGCTGGCTGCAAAAAGATCCGGCATCAGGGAAATCATCATGTGCTGGCAAAATGAAAAAGATGTGGAAGAAATTAACCCTAAATTCATTACAGGGATTCATTTTCATTACGTAAAAACCATGAATCAGGTACTTGATATTGCATTGATGTAAAGAATAGGATGTATGCCGATAATGCTATTTATCATCGGCATACTTTTCCATCCAATCTTTTTCTTTAGCAGTAGTAAGGGCTTGTAAAACACCGGTTAAAAATATTACCGCGACATTTGAGGTCAGTACCAATAAATGAAAACTGAAATATTTGTCAATATCCTGATATCCGTTGGTAAAAAAATTGACAAAGTCAATTACAAGCAAAGTAATCCACATTAAAATCCCAACAACAAAAAGCAAATTTGAGAATAAGCGAACAAATTGTGCAGGATGCTTTTTCGTTCTTTTGAAAAATATCACATATACGCTGATGAACAATCCTGCCGGGAGTAAAAGCATGCAACACATGTAAACATACCTAAACCACGACATGTAATCCAACGCTCCCATCAACCATCTCAAGCCAAGAAGAATCAAGGCTGATATCAGGATAAACCCAATAAATGAGAACAATATGTTTCCGAAAAGCCGAAGGTATTTACTGAATTGATCTTCCATTAAAACGATTAATTAAAATAACTGAGATTGGTTTTGGGTGTTAATGCCACTAAAGTTTCATACATCAACTTCACCGTATTTTCAATATCATCCTTGTGCAACATTTCAACCGTAGTATGCATGTATCTTAGTGGAATAGAAATCAACACAGAAGGGCATCCATCATTTGCATAAGCAAATGAGTCTGTATCTGTGCCGGTACTTCTGCTGATAGCTCTTAATTGAAAGGGAATTTTCGATTTATTACCTACGTTTTGAACAAAATCAAGCAATTTATTATGAACCGCAGGACCATAACATAATGAAGGACCCTCACCACACTTACATTCTCCTTCAATTTTCTTGTTGATCATGGGCGTGGTGCTGTCATGCGTAACATCAGTAATGATGGCTACATCAGGCTTTATTCTGCGGGCAATCATTTCTGCTCCTCTCAATCCAATTTCTTCCTGA
>CANFOP010000037.1 GCA_947448685.1 Chitinophagaceae bacterium
CTTTTACCATTTCATCTGTGATACCATGAATATCGCTCGATTGCTTGGGGATAGACACTTCAGGATTGATCAGTTTTCTTTTTACTACCCTTGAGTTGTCAGGCAATATTTTAATGATAGCTATCTCTACTATTCTGTCGGAAGAGAGATTTACACCGGTGGTTTCCAGATCTATGAATGCGATGGGGCGGGTTAATTGTAACATCTTATGTTTTGAAATGATTGATGAATAGGCTTTTTCAAGTGCAATATAGACAATTAGTAATATTTTAGCAGCTTCCGAACTTTGTATTTTTCATTTGGGTAAATAGAAATATATTTGTGCCATTAAAATCCACATCAAAATGAAGAGAATTCTTATTGCATGCTTGTTTTTAGCCTTGTCAGTTATTGTTATGACAAGTTGCGGATATAGCAGAAAATCAGGTTGCCCGGCTCAGGAAAGTTTGATGCGTAGATAAAATAATTATTATAAGAATGAATTGGATAGATTTAACCAATGAAGAACAATTGAATCAGTTGATTCAAGAATCTTCTCACAATCCTCAGTTGATATTCAAACATAGTACTCGGTGCTCCATCAGTATCATGGCAAAAAGCCGTTTGGACAGAGAAGACTCTGTCCCTGACATGGATTTTTATTACCTTGATCTATTGCAATTCAGAGATCTTTCCAAAAAGATTGCGGAGGTCTTTTCAGTTGTTCATCAGTCTCCACAAGTACTATTGATTAAAAATGGGGAATGCGTTTATGAAGAGACCCACAATGCTATTAATATGGAAGAAATCAGGGAACAGATTGCCTTATGATTCTGATTTCGTTTTTTTTGAAATTAATATAATTCCAACACCTTTTTAGAATCTTCCTTAACTTTTAAAGCCACGGACGAAGGTTCCAGTACTTTTACAGAACTCCCAAATCTTCTTATAATGGAGTACAACTCACTGCTTTCGTACACTTCCAACTCAACAATCATTTTGTTGCCTGATTTATTGACAGTACATTTTTGTAAATGATGAATCGGGTTATTTTGAATGCTGTCAAATAAATTTGCGTACCCTTCATTTGAAAATTCAAGTTTGACTTTTATAGGAGGAATTTCGTGTTCATGCCAAACGCCTATGGAATACCTGAAATAATCTTCCGGATTGAATCGATCATCTATGAAATAAGGTTTGTTGCTCCATTCAATGCTGCTGATATTATCGAGTAAAAAAACGTTTATTTTTTTATCATGGGAAGAGGTCAGGTCGTAAGCGACCATATGCCACTTATTGTTGTAATGCTTTACAACATAAGGACATAAATGTTTCTTCTTTGTTTCTTTTTTGTTGTTTGTGTAGATGACTTCAAGAGATTCCTTTTTCAATATGGCATCAAAGATTGTAGTGAGCCATTCTTTACTTTTTAAGTGTATGCCATTGTCAATATGAAGGATATTTTTTGGCATGCTGAAGTTTTTCTTATCCAAGGTAATACTGTTATCAATCAGTCTTTTTACAATATCGTTGAATTTCTGATGAAGGGATGTGCCGCTAAAAACATCAAACAGGCTAGTTGCATAAAGCAATAGATTTTTTTCTTCTTCATCAACGTTTTCTCCAAAGAGTTTGAAGTTTTTCAAAGAGTAGTAATAACCCGAATTTCTTTCGCAAATCAATGATACTTTTATGCTTTTTTTCTTTGAGTATTCTGCCAATGCTTTTTTTAAAAATGGAATATCTTTATTAAGGGTGTCTTTTCCAATTTTTGTTTTAAGTTGATAGTTTACTTTTCTCAGCAAATTATCTGCAGATATGGCTGTATTTATTTTGCTTAAAATCTCATCAATTATCAACAAACGTTCGTTTCTCGCACCGGAAGTTCCGCTTAGGTTTTTAATTTTAGGCATATTTTCTAAATAATATTACAATTGTAAAAAGATTACATTTTCAATCCCCATTTTTACAAAAATTATAAAAATGACACCCACTCAAGAGCATTTCAATAAAGCTATCGAAAAATTAAACAAATCTCAAAAAGAAGCGGTGGAAAATATTGAAGGCCCGGTAATGGTGCTCGCTGGTCCGGGTACGGGTAAAACGCAGGTTTTGGCAGCAAGAATTGGACAGATACTGACCGAAACCGACATGCAGCCTTCCAATATACTATGTCTGACTTTTTCCAATGCAGGTGTGCAATCCATGGAGAAAAGACTTGCTTCGCTTTTGGGACCTACCGGGGAGGATATACAAGTACACACTTATCATTCATTTGCCAATAAAATACTGGCACAGCAAAAAGAGGATTTTAAGTTGTCTGAAAACGGCTTGCTGACAGATGTTCAACGATATATGATATTGGAGAAATTACTGGCTAATCCTGAAATTGCCGGTAAGTATTATGAGGCAAAACCCACTAACAATCAGCGTTTAAGATCTCTCGCAAAATTATTCAGTTTATTCAAGCAGGAAGGAGTCAATTCAGATTCTTTGCGAAAGGCTGCTGCTGATGCCATTAATAATGTACTTCCTTTTATGGAGGAGTATATTTATAAGAAAAAAGACGGGTTAAATAGTATAGGACAAAAATTACAAAATGATATTGAGGAATTTACAAAAGCCATTGCGCCGATGTATGATGAATATCTGAAAATACTGAAGGAACGAAACAAATATGAATTTGAAGACATGCTGGATGAGGCTGTAAAATTGCTCAACGAAAACGAGTCATTGCTTTTTCAGTTAAGAGAAAACTATCAGTATATCCTGGTAGATGAATTTCAGGATACCAACAAAAAGCAGTTGAATCTTTTGGAGGTTCTGATTAAAGATATAGAACAACCCAATTTGTTCATTGTAGGTGATGATGACCAGTGTGTGTATAAATTCCAGGGAGCCAGCAGTGAAAACTTTCTCTGGATTCAGGAAATGATACCGGATATGAAAATCATACTGCTCGACACTAATTACAGAAGTACGGAAGCTATTTTAGAAAGTTCTTTTTCAGTCATCAATAAAAATGTAAAAAGGCATGCTTTTAAAACATCGCCTCTTAAGGCGGGTATTGATTATGGATCTTTGAACAAAATGCCTGTCATTGCTGAGTATAAATCAGAGGAACAGGAGGCATACGGAATTGCATGTGAAATTGATCAATTGTTGGGTAATGGCCATATAGGAAGTATAGCAGTTTTGTATCGAAAAAACAAAGAAGCAGCAAGCATTAAAAAGTGGCTTGATTATTTCGAAATCCCATTTACAACCAATCAGTCTAATGAAAATTTATTAGACACCCATTTTGGAAAAAGAATTTATTCAGTTCTGCAATTCGTAAGATTATACGAAAAAAAGAATGACAGTTCGGCAACATATTTTTACAAGTTGATGATGGAGTTGGGAGAAACATCCAATTTGCTTTTTACATACCTGAGTTATAAAAAACAAAGCAGCAATGGGATCAACTATTTTCAATATCTGATGACCCATCAGCTCGATGAAGGATTTGCAGAAACAGCCGGTTGGTTGAAAAAATTAATTGAATTGACGGGTCAAAGAGAGGAAAAGATGAGTGAATCATTTCTGGAAAAGCTTTTGGAAATTGTTTGTTGTAACGTTGTATACGATGAATCTTATTATAAAGTTTGGGATGAATTTGTTGTTTCATTCAATCAGACAGATAAATATAAAACACCTGTTTCACTGGCTAATTTATTGTGGTATCATGCTATTCAGCGTATATCTATTCCTGTTCCGTCATTTAATGAAAATAAAACAGGTGTCATTTTGTCTACTATTCATTCAAGCAAGGGACTTGAGTATGATACTGTTTTTATAAAAGGTTGTCAGGATAAAAACTGGGAAGATGCCAGAGATCCGTTCAATGGTATTAATGTGCCCAAATTAATGAATCAATTTATTAAACAGGATACAGACGAAATAGAGGATTTGAGAAGGGTCTTTTATGTTGCGCTTACAAGAGCAAAAAAGAATTTGTACATCAGTTATTGTGAGGATACTACTTTAAAATATCCCAAAAAAGCTTCTGTATTATTATCTGAATTGTTTGAAAAAAATGGTTTTGAAGTAGAGATAACATTAGATGTGGAATTGCCAAGTTTAAACAGGGAATTATTGCCGGTACAAACTGATTCTTCCTTGATGAATCTGATAAATGAAAGGGTAAATAGTTTTGCTATTTCTACCAGCAGTACACACAACTGGATAAAATGCCAGAACAAGTTTTTCTTTTTAAATATTTGTAAACTTAGTGATGAAGGCAATGAAGCAATGACATTGGGGAGTTTGATTCATAAAATATTGGAAGAAGTTGCAGGTGATATTTCCATTCAATATTCAAATGAAAAAATAGACCAGCTGGTAGAAAAAATCTTTCCTGCATTCAAACACGATTTCCATCCTTTGCATGAATTTGGATACAAATGGGCAGCGAAAGTAATAGTGGTAAACTATTTGCGTGAAAATCCTTTTACTAAAAAGCCGGAAGGGTTGGAGCGTTTTTTAAATTTTAAGATGAAGAATGGCGTATTGATAAATGGTGTAATTGACAGGCTTGAGTTTCATGGAAACACCGTTAAGATAATAGATTATAAATCCGGTAAATCCAAATCAAACAACGAGGTGTTTCAAAGTGACCTTGAAATCGGAAGTCCTTACTGGAGACAGGGTATGATGTATCATTATTTAGTTAATGGAGTTTATGGGGATAAGAATGACATTGATTTCTCGTTTCATTATGTAGAAGAAAAAGAGGAAAAAAACCGCATTAAAAAGTTTCATTACGAAGAAAATCTTGGATATGAAGCTTGGTTAAAGGGAATCTGGGATCAAGCAAAACAACTAACTTTTAGTAAGCAATGCGAAGAAGAGGATTGTATTTATTGCAGAGAGAGATTGAAATAATTCCAGAAATTAATGATCAATAAAAGTAAAACAGGTTCTGATTTTAATAATTAATTTCATACAAATAAATTAACATGGCAATTAAAATTTTATTCACAGCAGACAATCATATTGGGATTACCTATTCTTCTTTTCCAAAAGCAAAAAAACATTTACAGGACGAAAGGATAAATTCATTTGAAAAAATGGTGCAATATGCGAATGATAATCAAATGAACTATTTTATCATAGGAGGTGATTTGTTTGACAAGACCAGTATCGGGGATAAAACAATCAAAGAAATAACTGGCATTTTAAAAAAATTCAAGGGTGAACTGGTGGTTGTTATTCCCGGTAATCATGACTTTTACGAATCATCAGAAAACACTTTATGGAGTAAATTTCGAGAGAATGTAAATCCGGAGAAGGTGGTCGTTCTCAAAGAGTATGAAATGTTCGATCATCAATTGGGCGATCAGTTGGTTCATTTTTATCCTGCCGGTTGTCGATCGATTCATTCAGATAAAAATATGATAGGCTGGATTTATAAAGCAGAAAAGAATAAAGAGTCAATCAATATTGGCATTGCTCACGGTAATGTATCAGACCTTGGAATAGATGATGCCGACCGTTATTTCAATATGACTAAAGATGAATTAAAGTCGTGCAATATGGATTTGTGGTTATTGGGTCATATTCATGTGCCGTATCCGCTAAATGAAATTGTAACTGAAAATCCGGAATTGTTTATGGCAGGAACGCATATGCCCGATTCTTGGAAATATAAGCACGATGGTAACGCCTGGCACATAGAAATTGATGAGAAAAAAAAGGTGAATGCCAAAAGATATAAGCCAACAGAAATTAAAATCAACGAGATGATTTATAACGTCAACAGTAACGCTGATATCGATTTGCTTGTAAATAAATTAAATGAATACAATAGTTCTAAAACAGCGTTGAGATTAACGCTTAAAGGGCGATTGGATGATGAAAATAAAAAACATTTACACGAATTGATTAAATCAAAAGAAGAAGAATTTTTGACACTTGATTTGACAGATCACATATCCAAAAAGATAGATGCTGGTTTGATCAATCAACACTATCCAAATGAATCATTACCTCATTTGCTTCTTACAGAATTATTAAAGGAAGATCCGGAAGGAACTGTGATTCAGAAAGCATTTGAAATTTTAGATAAAGTAAAAAGTAAAAAGTAAAAAGTCATTTTTGACTTTTAAATTTCATTAATCATATCTTAAATAAGCACATTCATACAAATGAACATAAAAAAAATAACACTTTGTCCCTTTGCGGGAATATTAAATAAGACATTTGAATTTAAAGAAAGAATGAATGTCATATTAGGCGACAATGAAGCCGGGAAAAGTACTCTGATGAAAGCTCTTGTAATGGTTTTGTTTGACCCCACCAATCAAACACCCAAAGCGGAAGAAAAATTATTGAAAGATGTTCTTCCGTTGGGGGGAGGTGATACAGTATTAGTTGAACTTGAATTCGAATACAATGGGTTGCATTACACATTGAAAAAACAATGGGGTAAAACCAGGTCATCTTCATTACAACCGATCAATCAGGCACCCATCACTGACCCTGCGGAAGTACAGGCTACTGTTAATGATATGATGGTTCAAAACAGATTGGTGTGGGAGAATGTAATGTTTACATCACAGGCTCAGTTATCTAAAACACATAGTTTATTAAACAATAACCAACAGGTGAATACCGATCTTGATGCAATTTTACAAAATGTCATCATCAATAATGCCGGAATAGCCCCTGAAGAAATACAAAAAGAGATACAAGATAATCTGAATGAACTTATTGACAATTGGGACTTAGAGAATAACCAGCCATTACTTGGAGCAAATAGAAAGGGGTCTTATGATAACAGGTATCAGAAAAAAATCGGCCAAATTCTTGAATTGGATTATCAATTGCATGACCTTAATGAAAAACTAACGATAAGGAAGCAGTATGATAATCAGTTGGATAATTTAGTACAACAAATTGATCAATTGACAGATCATTACAATAAAAATATCAAATTATTTATAGAAGCCAATAAAGACAGGATTGCTGATTTCAGAAAAAGAGCCGGTTTGAAAAAAGATAAATCAATCATTGAAATCGAATACAAGCAACTTAAAGAAGAGTATGATTCATGGAACAAGGCTTTGTCACAAATTGACATGTTGAAATCACAATTAGGTAAATATTCCGAAGAAAGCGACAAAATAGCTGCTGAATTGAAAATTGCTCAAAAAAAACAGGCTGGAGAGGCGAAAAAAGAAAAAGTAAGTAAAATTCAGGATTTACAAAAACAAAAAGAGGTTCATGTAATCAAGCAAAATGAATGTAAAAAAATAGATGAAAATGATATTTCAACTTTAAATGGATATGTTCAATCATACCATGATCAAAAAACTACATTTGAAGTTTTGAAAAAATCAAAATTTTTAAATGTTGAGGTTACGTCCATCAACAATATTTCAGTTGAAATAAAGAAAGGTAAAAACCCAAAAGAATCGGTAGTTTTAAATACAGCTGAACCACATAAATTCAATGCGGAAGGTGGTTTTGAATTGAAGTCTCATGAACTGTTGATAAAAGTGATTGCAGATGATGAAAAGTTATTGAATTGCGAAAATGAAATGTCGATGTTAGAGGGGAGTATTAAAAAAATTGTTTTTTCTCATGGTTTCAATAAGCTCGATGAATTACTTAGTTCAAATGATGAATGGAAAAGACAACAGAATGAAATAGATTTGATTGACAAGCAAATCTCCCAATTGCTTGGTGGGATTGATTATAATGTCATTCTTAATGAAGTAAATGATTTGAATAACCTTGGTCAAAGCAGAAGCGCAGAATTGTTGAGTGAATTACTGGATGCTGCTAAAAAAGAAGAATATAAATCTCAAACCAGTTTTGATCATACAAGCGGTATAATTTCAGCGTATAGTAAAAAATACAATTCAGTTGATGATTTAGACCAAAAGTATCAGTTGAAATTGAAATCATTTATCGGGTTAGAAATATCCATAAAATCGCTTGCTGCTTTGCCTTCAGACATTTCAACCGCTGGCGAGTTAGAATCATTTATTCAAAAGTTTGATACAAAAAATGATGAAGAGAAAGCCTATAAAGAAAAGTTGTATCAACTTGAAAAAATAAAAATAGAATTGGAAGGAAAGAGTGATGAAATTTCGACTGTTGAGTATGAAGATCAAATTTCATTGCTGAATGCAAAGAAAGAACAGGCCATCAAGGATGCGAAGGATCTGATAAGAATCAATCAGAAATTGGAGGAAATTGTCAATCGTGCTTCAAGTAATCCTTATGAAGTTTATTACAACAAATTGAAATCCTATTTAAACACTCTGACTAATGGAAAATACTCGGAGTTAAATATAGAAGATTCCCTTCCTTCATCTATCAAAGAATCTGATAATAAAGTGATTCCTGTCAATTTGTTGTCACAGGGAACATCCGGTTTGCTGGGAATAGCATTGCGGTTGAGCATGGCGGATTATTTTCTTGGAAACAAAAATGGTTTTTTAATTTTTGATGACCCTATGACGGATCTTGATCAAAAGCGTCAGGAAGCAGCATCTGCTTTTCTTTCACAATATGCCGAAACAAAACAAGTGATCGTATTTACCTGCCATCAATCCCATGCTGATCGGTTTGCTGGAAATAAAATCAATTTGAATTAATTAAATTAAATGTAAAACTAGGACTGCGCGTAAAAACTTGAACTGAACAAAAAAACATTAACTTGCATATGTTAAGGTATATTTATGTAACCCATCTCATGGAGATAGAAACCAACTTGATGTATATACAAGAATTGTTGGGTCATAATAGTTCACGAACGACAGAAATATATATGCATATGAGTAGGCATACGATACAAAACATTGCTAGTCTTATTGATAAATTAAAACTTAAAATATAAAACGAGACACACTATCCTCATAAACATTGTCAATCAAACTGAATCATTACTTATTGACGAAATAAATGACAAAAAATATTGTGAATAAGAGAGTTAGTTGTAATTTAAAAAAGTAACGATGATATTCTACGACATCCTTTTCTACATCAAATGCATTGAAAATCTAAGTCTGATTTATCATGAAGACAAAATAACTTCAAAGCAAAAAAAAACCATTTCTGACATGGTGAAAATTTGGTTATTCTATAATTCCTCAGGGCAATTATTTTGGACAGGGATGACCTCTGACCAAGTAATTAATGGTAAAAAAGTAGCTGAGCATCAACATTCTAATTTAAGCTCCGCAAAATATATGCTTTCAAAAGATAGACAAATGCATAATAAATTATTTTGTGAATTAAGTAATTTAGAAAAGATCTATCAAATTATAAAATTCATGCAATGGAATTATACAACTTCTAACGAAAATCAAAAATTAAAGCCTCATCAAGAATATAATCAATTCTATAAAACTCATAAGGGTGATCCACTGCAAGCTTACAATGCTGCCGGAATAAATTTGGAAGGAAATACGAGAGATCTATCAAATGAGTTAAGAATATTTTTTAATACAGAGCATGAAATAGTCTTCGAGGTGAAAATAAAAAAGAAATTATTAGATAATTTTATTGACAAAAAAAAATTTTCTGATTATAGACTAGATAAAAATCAAGCTATTTTCATTTCTAATAAAAAGTTCGATGAAGTTGTTATAGATATAATTAAGTGTATTTCTCCAAATGAATTGGTGGGAGATAATTTTAATCCCACTGAATCATTAAAAAAAATACTCATTTCGCAAAAAGGGGCTATTAATTTTTATAGGAAAGGATTTGATAGTATAATTTTATGCTTAATTCACGATAGTTAAACAACCACTAACAGTAAGCAATCGCCATAGCCCAGCCCCAGGCACAACACAAGGCAACATCGCCTGAATGCAAACCGTTATGTTTCATAATAATTAGGACTCATCAACAAAAAAAACAGAAATATGAAAAATCAGATTTTATCAGACGGACAATGTCCGCAATGTTCACAGAAAAATACAAATAGTGTTTTTCAAGAAAACTCAACAGGTGGTTACTGGGAATGTCCAATTTGTAATTTACAACTTCAGATGTTAGCCCCTAATCATCTTGGAATATTAAATCAGAGGGGTATTGGGAAACTTAAGCCAACTGTATACGATAAAAATAAATGGGGCAAAAGAGTTTTATTGCGAAAACCGCAGTTTGAAGGTGATGATTGTGTAATAAAAAATTTGGATGAATTAAATGACTATTTAGTAACATTCTAAAGAAATCACTATGTTAATCACTTGTAATTGCACAAAATGTGAAAAATCGATTGGTATAGTTCAATATGCTAATTAATATTATTGTAAAAATCATTATGGCAAATATCTCTGTATTGAATGTTATGAAAGTGGGAATAAGAAATGTGAAAAATGTAAGACTAATTTAAGTTATCATAATTCTGATGAAACTAAAAAATTTCAGAGAGATAATAATATTTTATTTTAAAAATTACGCTATGTATCAGCGCTAGGGCCATATCCCTGCCCACGCAGATGCGGGGCAATACAGGACTACGATCACCTGCACGTAAACCGTTACCTGCTATCTAATTTGCATATTATGTATGTAAGTGAGTAAAATATTGAATAGTATTAATACAAACAAAAAATAATTATCAAAGCTTTTAAAAGAAAATATGGAGATCGAACACTTTATAGAAAAACTCAAAGCCCTTAATTTACAAATAGGAGATACAATAGTACTTCCTCTAAATACGGGCACAAAAATGAATAAAATTGTTGACCAAATATTTCTAGAATGGCTTAATGCCCCTTGGTTTAGGCCCGAGCCTGCCTATCCTGGTCATTTGCCAATGCCAGTACCTCCGTCCTCATATGTTAGTGTACTTGATGGGTTGCATACTGACCATATTCTAGATATTCAAATTCTAAGCAAAAAGTAAGGACATGATATAAACAATAAACCGAATTAATATAAAAAGTCCAGCAGGTAACCGGGCGTGCTATAATCCTGCCGCAGGTGCAATCTGCTGATTATTTCATCCAAAATGACCAATCTTTCTGAACTTGCTCCTGATTTTCCGGTAACGTTTTTAATATTTGGCATGTTTTAAAATGATTTTTAAAATTGTAAAAAGAGTACAATCTCAACGTCCATATTTGTATAAAATAATTATTTACTTATTAAATAAATATTTTATCAATAAATTTACTTCAAAATCATTTTAATGCAAACACTTTCAAAGTCAGATTTTCAGTTAGCTTCCTCTTGCCCTAAGAAATTGGTGTATAAAAAGGCACAATATCCTACTGCAAACGATACCAACGAATATATGGAAATGCTCGCTCAGGGAGGATATATTGTAGGGCATATGGCTACATTGTTGTTTCCGGAAGGGATTGAAATTACAGGTTCCACCTCTGAGAGTGTTGCCAAGACAAAAAAATATCTCGAACAGGAGAATGGCACTTTGTTTGAAGCGGCTATCCAGGCTGGTCAAAAAATTATACGAATAGATGTGTTGAAGAAAACAGGCAATAAACTTCATCTGATAGAAGTAAAAGCCAAATCGCACCATACTGAACAAGATGAAGCCAAACAAAAAAAGAAACTGGAAAAATACATTGAAGATGTTGCTTATCAATATCTGGTGTTGACCGAAGCCTATCCACAATTCGAAGTGGAATGTTCATTATTGATGCCCGACAAAGCCAAAAGAACTCAGATAGATGGATTGGCAGGATGGTTCAGCATTAAGCCAGGTAAAGACTCCAATAAGGAGCTAAACGAAATCATCACTCAACAAAAGCCGAAATTCAATAAACCAGAAGTGGTTTTCAAATATGAAAATGATCCGGAAAGAACCAAATATATTGATCAGCTGCTTTCAGACGGTATATTGGATTATATGTCAGTTACAAAAGAAGTCATTCATCTTTTGCCTGTCATAAAAAACAGGGCGAATCAATTTTTAGAAATATTGAATAACGGGATAAAATCATCACACTACAAAATCAATAAATCCTGTAAGGGTTGTGAATTCAATTCGGGAAGTAATTTGCCCAATGGATACAAAGAATGCTGGGGAAATTTAGCAGAACAAGAACATCATATTTTTGATTTGTATTATGGTGGAGGAAAATATTTTGATGAATTGATTGAAAGTCAAAAAACATCGCTTTGGGATATAGATGTGGAAAGATTGAAAAATGGAAAGGGGGAAATCGGAAGCAGAGCAACAAGAAAATTTATTCAATTGGAAAATACCCGCAAAAACAGCGAGTGGGTGTCCAATGAATTAAAAAACATTAGTGGTAAGTTTACATATCCTTTACATTTTATAGACTTTGAAACCTATACCGGAGCCATGCCTTTTCATAAAGGGATGAGGCCTTATGAATTGATCGCATTTCAATGGAGTTGTCATACCATAAAATTTCCCGGTGCAGAACCCGAACATAAAGAGTGGATACACACGGGAGATCAATTTCCCAATTTTGAATTTGCTGAAGCATTGATGGAACTGGTTGGAAATTCGGGCACTCCGTTCATGTGGGCTACTCACGAGAATACCGTTTTAAAAGGTATTCTGAATCAGATGGAGATATTTGGATATGTAAATGAAACCTTACGTCAGTGGATTGTAAACATGACTCATGATTCGAAGTTGGAGAGAGAAGGGCGTTTGGTTGATATGAACAGAATGACCCTTGAGCATTATTTTCATCCATACATGAAGGGACGCACCTCCATAAAGAAAGTTCTGCCTGCTATCTGGAACCATAATCCTTATTTACATGTTGTGTCTTTTTTTAAAGATTATGCTGCAACGGATTTGCTTGGGGCAGTCATAGATCCTTATGATACGTTGGTTGCCATTTCGGAAGAGGATGCTGAGGATGATGTGGTAAACGGCGGAACTGATGCCATGAGGGCTTATCAACGAATACGATTTGATGATGCACTAACCCAATCACAAAAAGAAGAAATAAAAAATCAACTTTTGAATTATTGTAAATTAGACACTATGGCAATGGTAATCATTGCTCATCATTGGGGGATAAGGTAGAAGAGATTCTCAACCATTTAATGTTTAGAAAAATAACTAGTTGACAGTTGATGAAATAGCTATTGATAATTACCAGATAAATATAACTTATCCATTTCCATCAATCCGGCTTTCTTATAAAACACCAAATTTTCTGCCGTTAGTATAAGTTCGTTGCCGAGGTTATTGATTCTTTTTGGTTCTGGGATACCAAATTTTTTTTGTAACTCTTTACTGATAATTGGGTTGATGTTGATTAATTGTTCCAGTAAATTTCTAAATGAAATCTTTCCTGTAAAAATGGTATGAATGCCTACCTGTGGGCCATACAGAATAATACGCATCAGGCTCAAGCCCAATGATTTCGGTTTTGATACGATGATATCCCAGATATCATCCACAATAATAAATTGATAAGTCAGTTTATCCTTGTTCCACGTATTCAGGGTAGCATATTTTTTAAAATCACTGATTTTTTTCTTTTTCAGAATTCGTTCTCTTCTGAAAATCTCATCATTCAATAGTTTCAAAAGTTTTTGTTTGTTGGGAATATTACCATTGTCTGGTTCATCTTTATAATGTAGGTAAGCATTTTCGATGTTTATTTCCCATTGTATGCATTTTCGTAATGAAGCGATATAATAATTGTTTGATTGGAAAGGGTAGGAGATTGTTTGCAAAGCCTTGAATATATTCCTCAATTGGGCATCTTCGCAATAAGAGATCATCAATAGAGGGATTTCAGCTAAATCAATTTGCTGATATTCGCCGTTGCTGTTTCTGCCTATGATGAGCGGGATTTGCATTGAGGTAATTATATATTTTCAACCCAATTTAAACTAAACATATCTTTTTCTCTTCCACTTATTATAAATAATTTCATTGATTCTGTCTTCTGGTTTCAAACAGAACTCAATATTGAATTTATCTTCATAGAGAAATCGACATTCATTCACTTGGAAAGTAAATAATTTTAAAGCACGAGGATGCACAGTATTTTCACAATACAAATAATCATCTGCATTACCAGGTCTTTCTGGGCCATCAATCAAATTGGGATCCAAATACCAAGTATTATTAATCATTGAAGTGTCTATTCTCCAAACATCCGCACACTTGATCATATCCAAATACTCAAGGTCATTCAGTCCCCAACTATCATAACAAATAGGCCATAATTTATTGATATTCTTCATCTGATTATTTGCCCAGACTCCACCCAATCCTTTATCTTTTCCATAAATTCCATCAAAAACATAACTTAATCTTTCTAAAAAGATATTTTCTTCATCCGAGTTGAAAGATTTTTTAAAACTTATATGATAGA
>CANFOP010000038.1 GCA_947448685.1 Chitinophagaceae bacterium
CCAAATATGTTCTGGAGGAATTTAAAAAAACATACAAGCACCTTTCTGTTGTTGAACTAACACAAGAAGCCAAAATGATTCCCGGAAAAAAATTCCCTTTAGCCGTAGGTATCAAATCAGCCAAACATGAAATAGTATTATTAACCGATGCTGATTGTGTTCCTGCAACAGAACATTGGATAGAAAGCATGCAAAACGCTTATGAAGAAAACACAGAAATCGTTTTGGGTTATAGTCCATTTCATAAAATGAAGGGTTTTTTCAACAAACTGGTAAGATGGGAATGTTATCATACCGCCTTGCAATACATGAGTTTTGCGCTTGCGGGTATTCCCTATATGGGTGTAGGCAGAAACCTTAGTTATAAAAAGTCGGTTTTTTTCAGACACAAAGGATTTTCATCACATAACAATATCCCGGGAGGGGATGATGACTTGTTCATCAATATGGCCGCTACCAAATCAAACACCTCTATAAACATAAATCCCGATAGTTTCACTTTAAGCATGCCCGTTAAAAACTGGAAACAATGGATGGTACAGAAAAAGCGTCATTATACAACAAGCAAATACTATAAAAATATTCACAAGTTTTTTCTTGCAATGTACTCCTTATCTCACTTTTTATTTTATCCATTATTTGTAACTTCATTGATATTTTATAACTGGGAATACTGTTTAATCATTTTCAGCATCAGATTGATTTTGCAATTGTTTGTATATTCCAAAACGATGAAAAAATTAAATGAGAAGGATCTGTTCCCTTATTTTCTTCTTTTTGACATTTGGATGTTTTTTTACTATTTGATATTTGCAGGTTCGCTATTTAAAAAACCTTCTCAACACTGGAAATGACTATTAAAAAATTCTTATTCTTTATAATAGAATTCATATACTTTACTTCAATAAATAAATTACATTGCTTAAAACAATAGATACCATTACAAAATATTTTGCTGATTTCAGCGAGGATCAAATCAAACAATTCAGTTTGCTGAAAGAATTATACTATGATTGGAACAATAAAATAAATGTAATCAGCAGAAAAGATATGGACAACTTTTATCTGCATCATGTTTTACATTCATTGAGTATAGCAGCCAATTTTTCTTTTCTACCCAACCAATCAATCATGGATCTTGGCTGCGGAGGAGGTTTTCCAGGCATACCATTGGCTATTTTTTTTCCGGATACGAATTTTCATCTTGTTGACAGTATCAACAAAAAACTGACTGTTGTTCAGGAAATAGCCACTGAGGCAGGAATTAAAAATATAACGGTACAGCATACACGCGCTGAAGATATCAAGAACAGAAAGTTTGATGCAGTGGTTTCGAGGGCTGTTGCTCCATTAAAAGATCTGTGGAATTGGAGCAAACCATTAATTAAAAAATCATCTGATTATTCAGAAGAAAGCCCCAATGGACTGATATGTTTAAAAGGTGGTGATCTCACGCTGGAGATACAGGAAAGCAATTGCAAACCTTTCATATGGGAGGTTGACAAAATTTTTCCGGAAGATTTTTTTAAAGAGAAATTTTTATTGTACCAGCCGGTGAAATAATCTACTACCAGTTCAATTCCAACAGGTTGTTTTTTTGTTCAACATCTGCCATTCTTTTAGACGGATCTATCTCCACTTTTGTCAGTTCTTTCAATGTGCGATTTATGCTGAATGTATAAGTAGGATGAGTCCACTTCCATTCATCCTCCACTGTAGTTGGCAGTTGATTTTCCTTTTGTTTTGCAGCAAACATAAGATTCAGCGGAATCAAGTGCATTTCCGAAGTGCCGTCTTTAAATGAAAGCTGAACATCCACAGGCATTGGCATTTGTCCTATTCTTCTGATTCTGATTTTTGACACTCCTTCTTCTTCCCATAAACTGTCAATGCTATAATCTATTGTTTTAACAGAATGAATCCAATATTCTTTATACCAATCCAATTGAATGCCACTCACCTTCTCGGCTATCCGAAAAAAATCTGATGGATTGGGATGTTTAAACCTCCATGCCTTGTAATATTCCAGCAATACTTTGTCCCTAAAAGGAGCACCAATGATGTATCCTAATTGCTCTAAAAATATTTCTCCTTTAGAATAAGCATCAATACTGTAGGCAAAATTGGTGTTGTAATGGTCAGCATGGGTACACATCGGCTCTTCCAATCCGCTTTTTACAAGCGAATAGTAACTGGCATAAGATCCTGCATGATCTTCAGGAAGAGAAGCAATCAACATTTTGAGATTGTCATTGCCTGGGTTTGATTTTAATGCTTCTTTGTATTCTTGAATGGAAGATCTGTTATTGTAAAACTTCGAAACCAAATCTTCCGCATAGGTTGTAAAACCTTCATCCATCCATGCATACATACTCTCATTGGTACCAAGCATCATTTGATACCAGCTGTGCATCCATTCGTGAAAAACGGTACCCAAAGATGGGCCACTGATTAAAGTAGCCATTGGATATTCCATTCCTCCGTCGCCTCCCTGAATAAATGAATATTGAGGATAAGGATATTTTCCAAAATTATTTTCCATAAATGGGAGCACTTTCACTGCAGCATCTGCCACTTTATTCCACGAAGTATCATTTTGAAGATTTCCTTTTATTTCGTTGTATATGACATGTATAGTAGGTCCATTGGGTATTTTCCTTACAATATGTTTATAATCAGGATCTGCAGCCCAAACAAAATCATGAATATTCTCTCCCTTGAAATGCCATAACCTTTTTGATGATATTGTTGACTTCAATTCAGTCCCTTGTTTGTCATAACCCCAGCCGATATCTGAAGCATTCAGTAAAACACCAGTTCCAGCGAGCTTGTAGGATTTATCAATTTTAATAGTAACATCAAAGTCTCCCCAAACGCCATAAAATTCTCTTGCCACATAAGGTGTAGGATGCCAGCCTTCATAATCGTATTCACATATTTTGGGATACCATTGACTCATGCTATAGCGTACACCTGTTTGTGGATTATCTCTGCCGCTTCTGCGAACCTGCAACGGAACCTGAGCTTCAAATTCCATTTCAAATACAGTTTTTGAATTGGGCAAAATTGGTTTTGTCAAATGCACCTCCAGAATCGTTTCGTGATATTCAAATGATTGAGGCACCCCATTCATTTTCAATGAAATTATTTTCTGATACCCTATTTCGTTTTCTTTCAAATTCAAAATTCTGTCTCTTACTCTGCCATCCCAGTCTTGCCTTCCGTTGACCAGTTTTTTCCCCAACTCCCTGCTTCTCACATCCATACTGCTGTTTGGCTGAAAAGCATTCCAGTATAAATGATAAAAAACCTTGTCTAAACTTTCAGGAGAATTGTTGGTGTATTCAAGCCTTTGCTTTCCTGAGAATCTGTTTGCAAGTGTATCGACATCTATATTCATGGTATAGCTGACACGCTGCTGCCATCGACCAGACTGAGCAAATGAACAATTGAAAAGTAAAAAGTAAAAAGTTAAAGTGAATAATATCGCCTTCATGAATATTAATGATTTTGATTGATAAAAATGACTTAAACTATTGGATTGTTTTTACTTTTCAATTTTAAATTTTTGTTTTCCTCCAATCCCTCCACAACAATTACAATCTCTCCCTTTACTGATTTAGAATTGAAATAATCATGAACTTCCTGTAAAGTTCCTCGTTTATTTTCTTCAAACTTTTTGGTCAATTCTCTGGAGACACAACATCTTCTGTCAGCACCAAAATATTCTATGAAATGACTGAGTGTTTTAACCAGTCTCATGGGGCTTTCATAAAAAACCATGGTACGCTCTTCTGATGCAAGCCTTTTTAAAAAAGTCTGCCTTCCTTTTTTTAGAGGCAGAAATCCTTCAAAACAAAAACTGTTGATAGGCAGTCCGCTATTAACCAATGCAGGAACAAATGCTGTTGCACCGGGCAGACAATTCACTTCAATATTATTTTCGACACACGATTTCACTAATAAATAGGCAGGGTCGCTGATCCCAGGTGTTCCTGCATCCGTTAGCAATGCAATGGTTTTACCTGCAATCATCTGATCAGTTAAATGAGAAGCGATTTTATGTTCATTGTGCTGATGATAAGGAGACAATGGTTTTTGAATCGCGTAGTGGTTTAATAAAACTGAAGAAGTTCTGGTATCCTCTGCAATGATTAAATCAACAGACTTTAGTATTTCTATTGCCCTGAAAGTAATATCCGACAAATTTCCAATAGGTGATGGAATGATATATAACATGATGACAAAAGTATGAATCTAAAAAAGCAAGACGCTTTAACTGGCAATTTGCTTTCTGAAAATAATTGACAAAACAATGTACAAAATAAAAATAAATGGGATTGACATCCATTTTAAAATTATTATGAGCAACAAAGAAAAAATAAGTAAAATCATTTTGGGAAAATTATCTTTCCATCCAAAAGATTTGAATTTCAACGCCATCATAGAAATATCAGACAACATAATCCAGGAAACGAACAAAATCACGAAATACAAAAACCATTTATTAAACAAGATTTGCATAAGGATACTGTTGTCAGCATGCCAATACATCATTGGAAAAGAGGCAATCAACAATCCCACTGCCGGAGTTGGCATTCCTTTAAAAACTTTTTCCTGAGATATATCCAAATTGAATTTAGCAAGTCGGTATGCGGCGGCGGCAGCAACAAAAAAAGCAGGTAATAAAAAAAGGGCGCTGATTTCCATACCGTTTTCTTCTGATGCAAAACTCATTCTCAAAAACTGAAATAGAATCATTGAAGGTGCTACACCAAAACTAACAACATCTGCAAGTGAATCCAATTGCTTTCCCATTTCAGAAGTAGCATTGAATAATCTTGCTACAAATCCATCCAAAAAATCTACCAATGCTGCCAATCCAATAAAAATGGAAGCCAAATAAATTTTTTCCGGAATTTCAATCAATTGGTTACCGTCGGCATCTTCATGCAGGACAATACCTTTTTGCAAGACAGCTACAATGGCTAAGCATCCAAATACAAGATTCAATAATGTAAACAGATTCGGAATTTGTTTTTTCATTTGCACCATGTTTTCTAACAGATCAGGAATTATTTTTTCATAAACGCTTCAATATCCTCAACAGTGATAGGAATATTTTTCATGAGGTCTTTGTTGCCATTGCGAGTAATCCAAAAATTATTTTCAATTCGAATGCCCATTTTTTCTTCTTCTATATAAATGCCCGGCTCAATCGTAAATACCATACCTGCTTTTATAGGTGAGGTTCTGGTACCCAGGTCATGCACATCAATTCCCAGATGATGCGATATTCCGTGATATAAATACTTTGCATACGCTCTGTTTTCAGGATCTTCGTTTTTAATGTCGGATTTACGCAACAATCCGATTTTTTGGAATACAACTGTTGCTTCATCCCCTACTTTTTTGGTATAATCCACTATACTGATTCCGGGTTTTAGGATGCTTGCAGCGTAATGATGTAAATGAAGGCAAGCGTTATATACTGTTTTTTGTCTTCTGGAAAATTTTCCGTTGACAGGTATGGTTCTTGTTAAGTCTGCACAATAATTGCCGTATTCCGCGCCAAAATCCATCAACAACAATTCGCCATCCTTGCATTCCTGATTGTTTTCAATATAATGCAAAACCCTTGCCCTGTCTCCACTTGCTATAATAGATCCATAAGCGGTTCCGGTGGCTCGTTGAGATAAAAACGAATGCCATATTTCTGCTTCAATTTCATACTCCATCACACCGGGCTTTATGAATTTCAATAGTCTTCTGAAAGTATTGTCAGTAATATCAATCGCCTTTTGCATCACATCAATTTCCAACTGCGTTTTAACCGACCTCAATTCTTTTAAGATTGCGGCACTGCGTTTGAACTGATGCAAAGGGTATCTGGAACGCATCAACTCTGCGTAACGATAATCCCTTACAGGAATATAAGTAGACTTGCGGTCATTTTCATTTGTATTTAAATAAATGGTATCAACCTGATGAACCCATGTTTGCAACATACCATCCAATGAATCTAGCCATACAATGGTGTCAATTCCAGCTATTTTCTGTGCTTCGCTTTTTCTCAATCTGTGTCCATCCCATTTTTCTTTTAATTCATTGGGTCTTACCAATACCAGCACTTCTCTGAATCTGGGATCGGGGTTATTGGGAAACAAGATCAACATTGTATCTTCCTGCTCAATGCCAGTCAGCCAAAACAAATCGGAGTTTTGTTTGAATTTATACAACTGATCCCCATTGGTTGGCAATTCATCGTTGCTGTTAAAAATAGCAATGGAATCATCTCGCATTTTATCAAGAAACCTGCGACGATTATTGATGAAAATTTCCGGGTTTAATGGTAAATATTTCATAATACAATTATTATTATTATTTGGTAATTTATTTTATGACAATCATGTTTGCAGACAATTGATTTTTAATCAAACAGCCGTTACAATAACTTTACAAGATACGAGTTTCTTTCACAATTGCTGTTTTATAAAAAAGTGCATAAGTTTATTTAAAATTAAACTTCATTTAATATTATACGTTTTTTAGTAAAACTGGTTTATGTTTTTTTAAACCATATTAAATTTAAGTCAATTTAGTGATGTATTTTTAGATATTATTAAATAAAACACCGTCTTTTTGAATTTGATTATAAAATCCTGCGTATTACATTTGTCATATCATTAAAACGATTGTTATGCAAACTACCACTATGTTGGAAATCCCGACAGCATCATTGAGATCATTAGGGCTTTCTACTGAAAAAGAAATTCATTATCAGCAGAGTTCTGCAGATTTGATTTCTCAAACGATTGAAAGAAATGAAGGAGTACTAAATGATACCGGTGCATTAGTTATTAAAACCGGTGAATTTACCGGACGAAGCCCTAAAGACAAGTTTATTGTAAAAGACAGCATTACTGAAAATACTGTAAACTGGAATGATTTCAACATTCCGATTGATTCAAAATATTTTGATATTGTTTATGAAAAAATGATGCGGCATTTGTCTGCAAAAGAAATATGGGTGAGAGATTCTTATGCTTGCGCAGATCCTGCTTACAGAATAAATATCAGAACAATCAATGAAAATCCATGGAGTAATTTGTTTGCATATAATATGTTCTTAAGGCCTGCAGAAACCGAGTTGGAAAACTTTAAGCCTGACTGGCATATCATACAAGCCCCCTCTTTTCATGCTGACCCTTCGAAAGACGGAACAAGGCAACATAATTTTGCGATGGTAAATTTCACAAAAAAAATAATATTGATTGGAGGGTCGGGCTACACCGGAGAGATGAAGAAAGGAATTTTCACCATTCTGAATTATATATTGCCGCAAGATAAAAATGTTTTGAGCATGCATTGCTCTGCCAATATGGGGAAAGACGGAGATACTGCCATATTTTTCGGATTGAGTGGTACAGGTAAAACTACGTTAAGCGCTGACCCAAACAGAAGTTTGATTGGTGATGACGAGCATGGATGGACAAATGATACTGTTTTTAATTTTGAAGGTGGGTGTTATGCAAAGACAATAGACTTGACAGAAGAAAAAGAACCTGAAATTTTTCATGCCATTAAACCAGGTGCACTGGTAGAAAATATCACCTTTTTTGAAGGTACTAACAAGATTGATTTCCATAGCAAGAAAATTACTGAAAATACCAGAGTAAGTTACCCTTTACATTTTATCTCAAATGCGTTAGAACCATCAATAGGAAAAACACCTAAAAATATTTTCTTTTTAACTGCTGATGCTTATGGAATTTTACCGCCAATCAGCAAGTTAAGTCCAGGACAAGCCATGTATCAGTTCATCAGCGGTTATACAGCCAAAGTAGCCGGTACAGAAGCAGGAGTTACAGAACCTAAATCTACATTCAGTGCTTGTTTTGGTGCACCTTTCATGCCATTGCATCCAGGTAAATATGCCGCTATGCTTGGAGAAAAGATGAGAACACATCAGGTGAATGTTTGGATGATCAATACTGGCTGGAGCGGTGGCCCTTATGGAATAGGGCATCGGATGAAACTTCCTTATACCAGAGCGATGATTACTGCAGCATTGGAAGGAAAATTAGATCATGTATCATACGAAGCACATCCTGTATTTGGAATGATGATGCCGTTAAGTTGCCCAGAAGTTCCTTCTGAAATTCTTAATCCAAGAAATACATGGGCAGATAAAAATGACTATGATGTAAAAGCAAAAGATCTGGCTAAACAATTCAGAAAGAATTTTGAAAAATACGAAGCAGGCGTAAATGATGAAATAAAAGCAGCTGCGCCAATTATATAATGTTAATTATTGCTCAGCCGGGTAATTGATTACAGGAGTTGCATTTCAGGTATCTCTCCTTCTGCAATTAGTTTTCCGGCTGTTTTGTTTTTTATTTCTTCCACTGTAACTCCGGGTGCTCTTTCCAGTAATTTAAAACCGTCCGAAGTCACTTCCAAAAAAGCCAGATCAGTTACAATTTTTTTTACACAGCGTATACCCGTTAACGGTAGTGAGCATTGAGAAAGCAGTTTACTCTCTCCTTTTGGGTTTGTGTGCATCATGGCAACAATGATGTTTTTCGCACTTGCAACCAGGTCCATAGCGCCACCCATTCCCTTCACCATTTTTCCGGGAATTTTCCAATTGGCAATATCGCCTTGATCACTGACTTCCATAGCACCTAATACAGTCAAGTCTACTTTTCCGGATCGAATCATACCGAAACTCATGGCACTGTCAAAGAATGCGGATCCGGGCAAAGTTGTGATGGTTTGTTTTCCCGCATTGATCAAATCAGCATCTTCTTCGCCTTCGTATGGAAAAGGCCCCATACCCAATAAACCATTTTCACTTTGAAGAACAACATTAACGCCTTCAGGAATATAATTAGCAACCAATGTTGGTATGCCTATTCCCAGATTAACGTAGTAGCCATCTTTTAATTCCTGAGCGATTCTTTGAGCGATTTGATATTTGTCTAATGCCATTGTAAAATAATTTTCATATCGATTTAAACAATTAATAAATCAATTGTCTCTTTTTCTGATTGTTTTTTGTTCAATTCTTTTTTCATAATTCCTGCCCTGAAAAATACGATGAACATATATTCCGGGAGTATGTATCTGATTGGGATCAAGCGTTCCTGCAGGCACTAGTTCCTCTACTTCAGCAATTGTTATTTTGCCAGCCATAGCCATCAATGGGTTGAAGTTTCTTGCGGTGTCCTTATAAATCAGATTTCCCATAGTATCTCCCTTCCATGCTTTTACTATGGCAAAGTCTGCATCAAAAGCCATTTCAAGCAAATACTCCTTGCCATTGAAGTTCCTGACTTCTTTTCCTGTTGCCACTTCAGTTCCCACACCAGCCGGTGTGTATATAGCAGGCAACCCATAACCGGAAGCCATACACCTGGTTGCCAATGTGCCTTGAGGAATCAATTCCACTTCCAACTCTCCGCTTAGCAATTGTCTTTCAAATTCTGCATTCTCTCCTACATAGGAAGCAATCATTTTTTTGACCATTTTTTTCTGCAACATAAGGCCTATCCCAAAATCATCTACCCCTGCATTATTAGAAATGCAGGTAAGGTTTTTTATATTTTTTTCAACCAATGCAGAAATGCAATTTTCAGGAATACCGCAAAGACCAAACCCTCCCAGCATGATAATTGCGCCTTCAAACACATCTTCAACAGCATAGTTGGCTTCTTTAAATACTTTATTCATATATTTTCTGCTTATTTGATTATCTGAATTGCACTGAATGCCTGTCAGTTTCTTTTTCAAAACCCAACCTATTTCTATTAGCATTTATACTATCCAAAATAGCCGATAATTTTAACGGGTGATTCAAATAGTACTCATAACTCTTTTTATATAATTCTTCTGAAACATGATAATGTTGCAGAATTAATTTCTGCATTTTCAACAATTCCATTGAATCATTTTTTGTACTGTCTTTTCTGATAAATTCGCTTGCATAAACATCCGCTTTGACATAATCCCAAATGACAGACTGCATCAATTTAGGCTGAATGATGTTTTCAGGAACAGTTTCCTTTTCAGAACAGGAGATTAAAAAAACAGCAACAAACAAAACAATCAATAAATTGCAAATTGTTTCCATTAAAAATGAAAAGAAATAATTTTTGTTGATAAGCACTGTCATTTTAGTTCATCTTTATATCTGGATGCATTTGTGATATCAAGCCTTGCAAGAATCTCCTTGGCTTTTGATTTATCCTGAGGTGCAGCTTTTGAAAAAAGTTTTATCAATTCATTGGATTTGCCAAGAAAGAAAAACTGAATAACCATAGTATTGGGGTTCTGTGTATTAAAGTCATCCAGTTGTTGCAACATAGTCAACATATTGTTTCTGGCAGATTTTTCTTCCTGATATAAATTATCCATACCAAGTCTGTAATAATTGTAATAAAAATCCTGCATTTGAGTGTATCTGCTGTTTAAAAAATTTTCTGCCAGCCAGTATCTGTTTCTGATACCATCAAATGACTTCCAGCCTGTGATGCCATTACCGTCAGGTGCATTATTGACAATATTTTGCGCTTTTTGAAAAAATAATTCGCCACCATGAGAAGAAAATGATGCGGCATCTACTGCAACAACCATATAGGCGTAATAAGCGAAAATGGCTGTAAGATTGGAAGAAAGCGGATCATTGCCGGCAACCCTGTTTTCATTGAAATCAAGTTGTTGAAACTCCTGATATTTAAAAATGATATTATCATCTTTGAAACTAATGATTGGAGATGAATAGGATGAATTATAAACTGGGCGTGCGGACTGAATCATCAATGATGCTTTGTAAACATTCAATTCATCAGTTGATTCCAGATTCAATAAAAAATTACATTCAATCCTTTCGTTCTGACCATAATTATCAGCAGTCCATTTTCTGTTATTCAGGAAATTAATCAACGATGTTTGAAGGGTTTGAAAAGCACTTTTGTTTACAGCATTTCCCACACGCGAATAATTCACTGTAACCCTAGCTTTCAATTCCTGCGCATTTGAAAATTCAGCAATCAACAAAAGACAAATGAAAATATAAAATCTATACATGGGTTGTATTTAAAATGGTATTAATGATATCCTTAGCAACTTCAGTTTTGGATTTTGTTTCAAAATGAAATTCATTTTGTGCTTTATCAAAAATAGTTATCTTATTGGTGTCATGCCCAAAGCCTGCACCATTATCGTTCATTGAATTAAGGACAATAAAATCCGCATTCTTTGATTTTAATTTACTGATGGCATTTTCACGTTCATTGCTGGTTTCTAGCGCAAATCCAACCAGCAACTGATGTGATTTTTTTATTTCTCCGAGGCTTTTTAAAATATCAGTTGTTTTTGAAAGCGTCAACTGAAAAGATTCCTCATGCTTTTTTATTTTATCTTGTTGAGGTTGTTGAACAGTATAGTCAGCCACTGCAGCACTCATAATTGTTATATCAGCATTTTCAAACTCTTTCATACATGCTTCTAACATATCAGACGCACTGATTACGTTGATAAACTTTACACCTGTCGGAATAGATTGAAGCACAGGCCCGCAAACCAATGTTACATCAGCCCCTCTTTTTTGACACTCTGATGCTAAGGCAAAGCCCATTTTTCCGGTTGAATGATTTCCTATAAAACGGACAGGGTCAATTTTCTCATAAGTAGGTCCTGCCGTTATTAATACTTTTTTCCCTGACAGGTCATTGCAAACAGAAAAATGATTAATCAGCCATTTAATAATTATTTCAGGTTCAGCCATTCTGCCCAATCCGTGCAAACCACTTGCCAACTCTCCATTATCTACAGGAATGATATGGTTTCCGAAAGATTGCACTTTTTGTAAATTTAATTTTGTTGAAGGATGTAACCACATATCTTCATCCATAGCCGGGGCCATTACAACAGGGCATGTGGCAGAAAGATATACCGCCATCAATAGGTTATCACACAACCCATTTGCCATTTTTGACAATGTATTACAACTTAATGGAGCGATAAGCATGATATCGGCCCATCTCCCCAACATGACATGGTTGGCCCAGGAATCATTGTCTGTCAAATCTGACAACACTTCATTTTTAGAGAGTGTAGAAAGTGAAAGTGGTGTTACAAATTGCTTTGCTGCAGGAGTCATAATTATTTTCACTTCTGCGCCTTGCTTTTTTAAAAGCCTGACCAACACAGCTGATTTATAAGCCGCGATACTGCCCGAAACACCTAATAATATTTTTTTGTTTTTCAACATAAAAAAACCTTGCGTTTGCAAGGTTAAAATTAAACTATTCTGAATAAAAAGAGTTCTTAAATATCAATAACATACTGTTAACTGAAAATATTATCGTCATTTTTACGGAAGTAAACCTTATCTTCCAAAAACTCTTTGGTAGCCAACAAAGCAGCATTAGGCATTCTCTCGTAAGCACGAGAAATCTCTATTTGCTCTTTATTCTCATGAATTTCTTCAAGACTGTCTGTATGACTTGCAAACTCTTCCAGTTTATTGTGCAATTCCTCTTTTATTGAAATATTGATTTGATTGGCTCTTTTTGCAATGATTGCAATAGACTCGTACACATTTCCTGTTCTATCTTTTAAATCAGAAAGTTTTTTAGGTTCAACCGAACTGCTGGTGTTACTGCTTAGGTGTCGACGAAGTTTGCTCATTTTTTATTGCTTTAATTTGATTTATACTTAATTTATTGTATTCTTCAGCATCCTTTATTAATTTACTTTCAGGAAAACGATCAAGGAAATCATTATACTCAGTCATTACTTTAGAGTATCTTTCTTCCTGCTTGGTTATTATACTCATTTTAGCGAACTTGAAATAAGATTTAATAACCATTAGTTTATAATAGTCTCCCAAATTTGATTCGGGATAACTATTCAACAAATTACCATATGCTATGGCGGCGGCTCTGAATTCTCCAATGTTATAATACAACTTGGCCCCTCTTTCCTCTTTCATCTCCAATTTCTGTCTTGATGCATCAATTATTTCAGTAGCCTCCTTTATTCTGGATGAACCCGGATGCATATTGATAAATGTTTGCATCATGCCAATTGCTCTCATTGTATTTACCTGTTCCAACTCCAGTTTTGGAGATTGTTTGTAATAACAATATGCTCTCATGTAATCTACCTCTTCGGCTTTTGGACTATTTGGAAATACTTCTAAATAATCTTTAAATAGCCTCTCCGCATCTCTGTAAAGACCGTCATAATAAAAGCAATAGGCGTATTTATAATAAAGATCTTCAAATTTTTCAGTTCCTTTTAAAACAGGGAACAATTCTTCAAATAACTGTTGCGCAAACCTGTATTTTTTATTAACATAATACTCTTCCGCCTTAGCCAATTTATAATTATAATCTTTGCTTTTCTGAACCTTGCTAAATTTATTGCAAGAGATAAACACAAAAGAAACAACAGCCAAAAGAATAATAATCCTGTTTAAACGCATAAAGTATGCAAAAGTAATGAATTTTACTCGACAAATAACCTATTATAAGTGTAAAATCTATAAAATAAGGTTAAACGAGTGATATAAGTTAATGTAAAAAATAAATATACCAGACATAAAAAAGCGGTCTGCCCGATTAGGAGCAGACCGCCATTTATTTAAACCACTCGGTTGTTTTAGAATTTCAACACCCTGGTAGTCTTCACATTCTTACCCTGTCTAACTTCTATGAAGTAAGCTCCAGGCTTCAACTCTGATC
>CANFOP010000039.1 GCA_947448685.1 Chitinophagaceae bacterium
AGGTATAAAGGTGGTAACATCAAAGCCGAGTAGTACTAATTGCCCGTAAGCTTTATTTTTTATTTTTAACTTCGGTTATTAATATCTTACTCTTTTATAACTTATTCCAATATGTTAACTTATTACAGGCATCAATTTACTTAGTTTTCTAAGTTTTGATTCTTTAAATCCTTATGGTGGTTTTACCGAGGGTGTTCACCTCTTCCCATACCGAACAGAGAAGTTAAGCCCCTCATGGCCGATGGTACTGCACAACAATGCGGGAGAGTAGGTAGCTGCCATATTTATTTAGCCTCAATGATTTTTCATTGAGGCTTTTTTTTATTCTGTTAGAAATAAATCCAATGCAAATCTGTGAAGGAATGATTTACTGAATGTATTTCATTATTTTTTACCTGGTGTCTGGATTTTGTCATATCAATATCAATCCTCTCTTTCTGTAATATTATAATGACATTATCATTATAATATACTGTAGAAATATTATAGCCTTACCAAATAATTTGTATAATTTAATTCAGACTGATCTGTAATATATTTTATTTATCTATAAAGATACTTATCATCAAATGGCACCGAAATAGGTTTATGGCACTTGTTGATATTTCAAACAATCACCTACTTAGTAAGAGGTTATTACTTTTACATTTTGATTCTCTATGACTATCTGATTCTATCTTATTCAGATAGTAACGTTATATACAGCGTTTTGTAGGAACGGTAGAACTTACCGTTTGTTCCCTTAAAAGGGATTAACTTTGTTCCTATAACAGCAGCATTTATTTTATTCTGATATTTTTTGGCCAACAGATCATTTCTGTCGACAGGGAAAATTCGTGTGATGTATCCATTAGCATCTATCAATATTTTAAAGTCTTTATAAAAGGTTTCTCCTTCTTTTACTTTAACTACAGAACTTATCAAATCTCCAAGCCATTTAATTTGTTGTTGGTTGTAATTATCACCAATGGAATAAACTGAATCAATTATTTGGGCTATTATACTGTCTTTGTCATTGATTTCCTTTAACTCATCATTACTCAAAATATCATTTTCATTATTTACTCCTTTCTGAAAGTCCTTCCATTTTTCCAGTATTTTTTTTATTTTAAAAGTACTGTCTGGTTTTATTTCAGTTGCATTTTCTATGTAGTAGAAATATCCCCCCTTAATTTTTGGTAAATTGATGGAAACGTTACTGGATATCAGTTGATTTTTATTTAAAGTGATATCAAACCATCCTTCCGGAAATTTATCTGTTTCATTGTTAGTAAAACTTATTTGAACCTGATTCTTAACTAATTTCTTGTTATAAGATTTGATCGAAAAAAATGTAACATCATTATTAATACTTAATAAACAATAAGAATCATTATGTATAAGGCAGAAATCCTTTTTACTTGTTAACAGGTCTTCATTTCCACTGGATTCCTTGTAATTGTTCGCATAGTAAGCTTTATATAAATCTTGGCTTTGTGCTAATGGTATATTTATCAGCAACAAAAAAATAAATTGAATTGATTTTTTTAGCATTTTATCTGATTGCATTTTGTTACATAAATGAACCACGAGACTAAATTAATATAATTATGTAATTGAAATTAAATCGTTTTAATCTTTTCTTACAATGGTTTAGTTAAAAAAAATCCTTCAACATCAGTTGAAGGATTAAATATGGTAATTAGAAACTGTTTGAAATATCTAACAGTCGGATAAATGTAGAAATTAAAAATCTCTGTTGTATCCGCCATCACCACCACCACGGTTTCCACCATAGCCACCGCCACGATTTCCGCCATAGCCACCGCCACCGCGATTTCCGCCATAACCACCACCGCTGCGTTTTTTATACTCCCCTTCAGGACGCGGTTGAGATTCATTAACGATTAATTTGCGTCCCATAACTTCTGTTTCGTTAAGGTTTGCAATAGCTGTTTTTGCTGCTTCATCGTCAGCCATTTCAACAAAACCAAAGCCTTTACTGCGGCCATTCATTTTGTCTTTTAAAATTTTACCACTTGTTACGGTACCGTACTGAGTAAATAGATTCGTTAAATCTTCGTCTGTCATAGACCAACTAAGATTTCCAACATAAATGTTCATTGTGAGAAACTGTTTAAAAAAATTAAAAAATATAAATGGGTTTCAACATGATGTCAGATACAATGTATATTCCATCCAACAAAATCTATCCATCCATTACTTCAACATAAAGATAAGAGAATCATTTGACAATTCGCTTTTTTTATTTTTTAAATTGATAGTATAAAAAAAGGCTGCCTTGATTAGCAGCCTTTTAAATTAAAAATGTAGATGAATTATTCAGCAATTACTTCAAATTCAACTTCGGTTTCATTTCCATGTCCGAAATCAATTTTAGCCTTGTATGTTCCTAATTCTTTTACCTCATCAATGATATGAATGCGGCGGCGATCAATTTCATAACCTTTTTGTTCTTTAATTGCACGAGCAATCTGAACAGAAGTAACACTTCCAAAGATTTTTCCACTGGTGCCGGTTTTCGCTCCGATTTTTAATACGCCTTCTTTTAGTACAGCAATTACATTGTTAATCTCAGCAAGCAATTTCGCCTCTTTTTTAGCCTGTTGCTTCAATTTTTCTTCCAATTGTTTAAGATTGCTTGGGCTGGCTTCTACTGCAAACTTTTTAGGAATTAAATAGTTGCGACCATATCCGTTTTTTACGGTTACCAATTCGTTGGCTCCGCCAAGATTATTTACATCCTGAATTAATATTACCTGCATGTTTTTGCATTTTTACCCAACCCCAACAATAATTGCCGGAGGCTTTCCCTTATTTAAAAGGTTAGGGTGGTGAAAAAATTATTTTAAAAGATCTGTAACGTAAGGAAGAATCGCCATTTGACGTGCTTTCTTAACTGCCTGACTTACTTTACGCTGGAATTTCAAAGAGTTTCCGGTAATTCGACGAGGTAACAACTTACCTTGTTCATTTAAGAATTTCTTTAAGAAATCGCCATCCTTATAGTCAATATAATGGATACCCATTTTTTTGAAGCGGCAATATTTCTTTGGGCGATTATCGGCCTTAATGGCTGTCAAATACTTAATTTCGTTAGCTTTTGCCATGATTATACCTCCGCTTTTTGACTTGAAGAATGTACACCACCTTTCTTTTTAGCATTGTACTCAACGGCGTATTTATCGAGTACAGTAAACATGTGACGCATCACTGATTCGTCACGCAAAAGTTGAATTTTCAACTTTTCATTGAAGCTGGTTGGCGCAGTATATTCCATTACCCAATAAAGACCGGTAGTCTTTTTGGCAATAGGATACGCCAGTGATTTTAATCCCCATGGTTTGCTGTGCGTTACTGAACCCCCGTTTTCTTTAACAAGTGATTCAAATTTTTTCTGGGCATTTTTAAAATCATCCTCAGAAAGCACAGGGGTGAAAATCACCATCAATTCGTAGTTGCTCATTTCCCTGTTTTTTTAATTATTAAATAAAGTTTATCCCGATTTTTGTTCGGGGGTGCAAATGTAAGCAAATTATAGTAAACTCAATAGTTAATCAGGCATTAATTTCAGGTTATTTTATCAAACTAAACCCAAATAATAAAAAAAACTGCCCAATTGAGCAGTTTAATGAATTGTATGCGGCAACAAATAGTACTTTCGAATTATTTGTTTAAACGATTAACTTTTAAAGCGAGTTTTCTCTTCAAATTAGAAGCCTTGTTCTTATGAATTGTGCCACGCTTAGCCAACTTATCAATCATGGAAGATACTTCGGGTAGTTTGTCTGAAGCGGCTTTCTGATCTTCAATTGCTCTGATATCGCGGATAGCATTACGGGTGGTTTTTCCATAATAACGATTACGCTCATTACGCCTAGCACTTTGACGAACATCTTTCTTAGTAGCTGAATGATTTGCCATTTAATTTATTTTTTGGGTTGCAAAGATAGTGAATCAATTTTACAAATTTTATTTTTTTTCTGTTTTTTTAGCAACGCCTCAAACATTTTTGGTAAAAAATGACCATATTTTTATCTTAACTGACTCATTTTCTTAAGATTTAGACCGATATTTGCAATCAAATTATTATCCCCAAGTATTTACATTCAATTATTAGTCATTTAAAATGAAGGATTTTCAATACATAACCAATTCGCATCCAAGTTATATAGAGAATATTTACAATGATTTTTTGAAAAATCCAGAGACTATCGATCAGGATTTGAGAAAATTTTTTGAAGGGTTTGATTTTGCAGTGAGCAACGGCTTAGAGAAAAAAAGTCTTTCCGTATCATCAATCGGCCTATCAGAATCCAATCTGTCAAAGGAATTTGCTGTATTTCAGTTGATTGAATCATACCGTAAAAAAGGTCATCTTGTAGCCAAAACCAACCCCATTCGCGAAAGGAAAGATAGAAATGCAAATCTTGATCTGGCTTCTTTTGGTTTATCTGACAAAGATCTTCAGACTCCTTTTGAAGCAGGTTGCTTCATTGGATTAGGAAGAACTAGTTTGCAATCCATTCTTTCCCATTTACAAAAATGCTACACCAGCCACGTAGGTGTTGAATTTAGTTATATCAAGGATCATAAGAAAATAGCATGGATAATGGATGCTGTTGAAAAAACTATGATAGCGCCTGTTTCTATTCCTCAAAAGAAGAGAATTCTCCAGAAATTGAATGAGGGCGTTATGTTTGAAAAATTTCTTCATACCAAATATATCGGACAGAAAAGATTCAGCTTGGAAGGTGGAGAAACTACCATTGCAGCCCTTGACGCTATACTTAATGTGTCTGCTGAAAATAACGTAAAAGAAGTTGTTTTTGGAATGGCTCACAGAGGCAGATTGAATGTTTTGGCAAACATACTCGGTAAAACCTACGAAGAGATATTTAATGAATTCGAAGGAACCGCTATTCCTGATACTACGATGGGTACAGGGGATGTAAAGTATCATATGGGCTACAGCAGTGATATAGAAACTTCCTCCGGAAATAAATTACATTTAAAATTGTGTCCCAACCCCTCGCATCTCGAAGCCGTAAACCCCTTGGTACTGGGCTATTCAAGAAGCAAGGCGGATGTAATGTATGAAAGCGACTATGGCAAAATCCTTCCCATATTAATACATGGAGATGCTTCCGTTGCAGGCCAGGGAATTGTGTACGAAGTATTGCAAATGAGTGGTCTGAGAGGATACAATACCGGAGGAACCATTCATTTTGTTATCAACAACCAAATCGGGTTTACTACCGACTTTGATGACGCGCGCAGTGCTGATTATTGCACTTCTGTTGCAGCAATGATTCAGGCCCCGGTATTTCATGTGAATGGAGATGATCCGGAAGCTGTTGTAAAGGTTGCAGAATTGGCAACCCGCTATCGTCAGGAATTCAACTCAGATATTTTTATTGATATGGTTTGCTATCGCAGACATGGTCACAATGAAGGAGATGAGCCAAAATTCACTCAGCCTCAATTATATGCTTTAATTGACAAACACTTGAATCCAAGAGAGGTATATACGCAGTTTTTGATTGAAAACGGCGAACCTGATGCTAAGTTACTGGCAAAAGAAATGGAGCAAACTTTTTTAAAAGACCTGCAGGATCGTTTGGATGAAGTGAAACAAAATCCGCTTCCCTATAAATATCAAAAACCTGAACTTTGGTGGCAAAGTTTAAGAAAGGCTGTTGCCGATGATTTCAATAAATCACCCATCACTGCGGTTAAAGAAGAAGATTTGAAAGGCCTTTTAGACAATCTCATGAAATGGCCATCGGATTTCAAGCCATTAAAAAAAGTGGAGAAACTGATTCAAGACAAAATCAAACTATTTCAGGATCAGCAAAAAATTGACTGGGCCACAGCTGAATTGTTGGCGTATGCCAGCATATTAAATGAAGGGAAAGATGTGAGAATGAGCGGCCAAGATGTTAAAAGAGGAACCTTCAGTCATCGACATGCTGTACTTTTTGATGAAAACAACAACAACCAGTACAATAGATTAAACACATCATCAAAAGATAACGCTCAACTCAGAATATTCAATTCTTTTCTAAGTGAATATGCTGTTCTTGGCTTCGAATATGGATATGCGTTAGCAAATCCTAACTCTTTGGTTTTATGGGAAGCACAATTTGGCGATTTCGCCAATGGTGCACAAATTATAATTGATCAGTTTATCTCTGCAGCTGAAACAAAATGGCAGACAATGAACGGTCTTGTTATGCTGTTGCCACATGGTTATGAAGGACAAGGTCCTGAGCACAGTAGTGCAAGAATGGAAAGGTTTTTACAACAGTGCGCTGAATTAAATATGGTTATAACTAACATTACCAGTTCGGCCAATCTGTTTCACGCATTACGCAGACAATTGACATGGGAATTCAGAAAACCATTGATTAATTTCTCACCCAAAGCCAATCTTCGCCATCCTGGAACTTATAGTAATTTGAATGAATTTACTAATGGAGGATTCAAGGAAGTTATAGATGATGAAGTCATTGCTGATGCATCGTCAATTAAAAAAGTGCTTATTTGCAGCGGGAAAATATTTTTTGATTTGGATGAGAAACGCCAAAAAGAAAAAAGAACCGATATCGCTATTGTTCGAGTAGAACAGCTATATCCATTACCTCAACACCAATTAGATGCATTATATAAAAAATATGCCAAAGCAATCTGGTATTGGGTTCAGGAAGAGCCTTTGAATATGGGAGCAGCCACTTATCTTAGAATGAATCTGCAAAATATCAATTTTTACATTTTAAGCAGACTTTCAAGTGCAGCAACTGCAACTGGGTATGCGAAAATTCATGCTAAAGAACAGGCAGACCTTCTGGACAAGGCATTTACTATTTAATTTTTAATTGTAAGGCAAATAACACAATATGTTTCAAAATTTAAGCGAACGTCTCGAATCAGCATTTAAAAATATCAAAGGTCAGGCAAGGATAACCGATTTAAACATTGCTAATACGGTAAAGGATATACGAAGAGCATTGGTTGATGCCGATGTGAATTATAAAATTGCAAAAGATTTTACGGATAAGGTTAAAGAGAAGGCACTTGGTTCAAAAGTACTGCTAGCGGTAAATCCAGGTCAGCAAATGGTGAAAATCGTTCAGGATGAATTGACTGAATTGATGGGTGGAACGGAAAGTGATTTTAATATTTCCGGAAATCCTGCTGTCATTCTGATAGCCGGCTTGCAAGGAAGTGGAAAAACTACTTTCAGCGGTAAACTTGCTAATTATCTTAAAACAAAAAAAGGTAAATCTCCTTTATTGGTTGCTGGTGATATTTATAGACCAGCAGCGATTGATCAACTAGAAGTGCTGGGTGGACAAATCGGAGTGGACGTTTATGCAGAACGTGAAAATAAAAATGCAGTAGACATTGCCTTAAATGCCATTAAACAAGCAAAAGCAACTAATAAAAATGTTGTAATCATTGATACGGCTGGTCGATTGGCCGTAGATGAAATTATGATGGCTGAAGTATCAGACATCAAGTCGGCAGTATCACCGCAGGAAATTTTATTTGTGGTAGACAGCATGACAGGTCAGGATGCGGTAAATACAGCCGCAACATTCAACGAAAGGCTTGATTTCAGTGGCGTTGTGCTGACAAAATTGGATGGCGATACAAGAGGCGGAGCTGCCTTGTCAATTAAATACACAGTCAACAAGCCAATAAAGTTTACCAGCAGCGGTGAAAAAATGGAAACTTTGGATGTGTTCTATCCGGATAGAATGGCCCAGCGTATTCTCGGAATGGGTGACATTGTCAGTTTGGTTGAGAAAGCACAAGAACAATTTGATGAGGCTGAAGCGGCTAAACTTGAAAAGAAAATCAGAAAAAATCAATTTGATTTCGAAGATTTCAAAACGCAGCTTCAACAAATAAAAAAAATGGGCAATTTAAAGGATTTGATGGGCATGATTCCTGGTGTAGGTAAACAAATAAAAGATTTAGACATTAACGACGACGCTTTCAAAGGTATTGAGGCGCTTATCAATTCCATGACAATGGAAGAAAGAAGAAACCCGGACATTATCAATCAAAGCCGTAAAAACCGTATCGCAAAAGGAAGCGGTAAGGATCTGGCAGAACTGAATCAGTTCATCAAACAATTCGAACAAATGAAAAATATGATGAAGATGATGAATAAGATGCCGATGGGTAGAATGCCTGGAATGGGAATGATGGGACGCAGATAATGACAGCCTTTTCAAAATAATTTGTTTTTTTTAAAAGAACACTATACCTTTGTAAACCCTTTTCAAAGGGATAAACCCTATTGTTCACAACCGAAAAAATTTCTATTTTTTATGGCTGTTAAAATGAGACTTCAAAGACATGGTTCAAAAAAGAGACCATTCTATTTCATCGTTATCGCAGATGCACGCAGTCCTCGCGATGGTAAATTCATTCAAAAACTTGGTACTTACAATCCTTTGACCGTTCCTGCAACTGTTCAGGTAGATCGTCAAAAAGCATTGGATTGGCTTCAGAAAGGTGCTCAGCCAACTGACACTGTTCGTCGTATCCTTTCTTTCAAAGGGGTGTTGTACTTAAAACACTTGCTTCGTGGAGTAAGCCTTGGTTTGTTTGATGAAGCAACCGCAATGGAGAAATTCACAAAATGGAGTGCTGAACACGATGCACAAATGGCTAAGCGTCAAAGTGCCAACAAAAAAGCACGCATGGATCGTAGTGTTCCTATTGTGAAAAAAGTAGCAGAGCCTGTTGTTGCCGAAGAAGCACCTGCCGCTGAAGCTGCAGAAACTTCCACAGAAGAAGAAACTAAAACAGAAGAATAATAATAAACTCTGTAATGTTAATTCAGTAAAAACCGCCTTTTCAAACAGGCGGTTTTTTTATTTATACTTTTATGATATTCAGCATTGTATATTAACAAAGCCTTCTTATTTTTGCAAATCTAAACTCAAGTACACTATAATGCCATTTAATTTACTTCAGGCAGAAACAAACAACGCACTCAATTATTTCCCAATTGTCATTCAAATTATTTTCGCCATAGGGTTGGTTTTTACAATTATATGGGGATCGAATCTGTTGGGGCCAAAAAGAAAAACATCCGACAAATTACAGAATTTCGAAAGTGGTATTGAAATCAAAGGAAATGCCCGTCAGCCAATGGCCATCAAATATTTTTTGGTTGCAATTTTATTTGTGTTGTTTGATGTTGAAGTGATTTTCTTTTACCCTTACGCTGTTAATTTTCGTGAACTCGGGTGGCATGGATTTGTGGCTGTTGTATTTTTTGTTGCTTCATTTTTGGCAGGCTTTATTTATATTTTTAAGAAAGGCGCCATGAAGTGGGAAGATTAATTTAAAAATGGTTTGATTACCTAAATAAATAAAAAATGTCTCGTCCGGTTCAATATAATAACACAATAAAGTTTGAGGGAATTCCTGAAGGCTACATGGGTGAAGGTTTCATGGCTACCAACTTTGAAAAAGTTGTTAGTCTCGCACGTAAAAATTCTATTTGGCCGCTTCCATTTGCTACCAGTTGTTGTGGTATTGAATTTATGGCAACGATGGCCAGTCACTATGACCTGGCTCGCTTCGGTTCAGAAAGAGTTGGATTCTCCCCAAGACAATGTGATTTACTGATGGTGATGGGAACCATTTCTAAAAAAATGGGACCTGTTTTAAAACAAGTATATGTTCAAATGGCAGAACCTCGCTGGGTAATTGCTGTAGGCGCATGTGCCAGCAGTGGCGGTATTTTCGATACTTATTCTGTTCTGCAGGGAATCGATCAAGTCATACCGGTAGATGTGTATGTACCTGGATGTCCTCCAAGACCAGAAGCAATTCTCGACGGGTTTATGAAGATTCAGGAATTGGTTAATGCAGAAGGACTGAGGAGAAGAAACAGCGATCAATATAAGGAATTGATGAACAGTTATGGAATACAATAAAAATCAAAAAGTTATTTAAATACTTTCTTGACTTTTACATTTTACTTTTTAATTAAATCATGTTAACAAATCAAGTCATACAACAAAAACTAACAGAAAAATTCGGTGAAGTATTAACTAACTGGCAAGAGCCTTATGGCATGCTTACTTTTACTGCACCAAAAGAGTTGAATCTGAAAGTGCTTCAATTTTTGTATGATGATTCTGAACTTAACTTTACTTTTCTTACCGATTTACAAGCAGTTCATTATCCCGATAACAAAGGTGCTGAATTTGCAGTAGTATATCACCTACATAATTGGAAAGACAATGTTCGTATTAGATTCAAAGTGTATGCAGACATTCAGAATCCTGATGTATTCAGTGCTACCGCTTTGTATCAGTCTGCTAATTTTATGGAAAGAGAAACCTATGATTTTTTTGGAATAAATTTCATAGGTCATCCGAATTTGATAAGGATACTGAATGTAGAAGAGATGGATTATTTTCCTTTAAGAAAGGAGTTTCCTTTGGAAGATCAAACGAGGATTGATAAAGATGATGAAATGTTTGGAAGATAAGGATTAGATTGTTTGAAGAATGGTTGTTAATTAAATAACACCTGTTAACTCTTCAAATGTTGAAATAAAAAAAATTATGAACGACCATATTCTTTTACCGGAGGGAAGCATAGAAAAGCAAACGACCACACTAAATCTGGGGCCTACGCATCCGGCCACCCATGGCGTTTTTCAGAATATTCTTGAATTGGATGGAGAACGGATTATGAAAGCAACTTCTACTGTAGGTTATATTCACAGAGCTTTTGAAAAAATTGCGGAAAGAAGAACGTTGTTTCAAATTACTCCTTTAACAGACAGGTTGAATTACTGCTCATCTCCCATCAATAATATGGGATGGCACCTTACTTGTGAAAAATTATTGGGTGTAACCACTCCCAAAAGAGTGGATTACCTGCGTGTAATCATTATGGAACTCGCAAGAATTGCCGACCACTTGATTTGCAATTCAATTGTCGGAGTGGATAGCGGGGCTTATTCAGGGTTCCTGTATGTGATGCAGTTCAGGGAATTGATTTATGAAATTTATGAGGAAGTCTGCGGATCAAGACTAACAACCAATATTGGAAGAATTGGCGGGTTTGAAAGAAATTTTACCAATGCTGCTTTTGAAAAATTGGAAAAATTCTTGGACGATAAAACAGGTTATCCTGCTCAATTGAAAGAGTTTGAAAACCTATTTACTCGCAACAGAATTTTTATGGAACGCACCATTGGCTGTGGTCCAATTACAGGCGAAAGAGCGATGAACTATGGATTTACAGGGCCCAATCTACGTGCTGCAGGAATTGATTATGATGTAAGAGTTCATTCGCCTTACAGCAGTTACGAAGATTTTGAATTTACCGTGCCTGTTGGTACTACCGGTGACTGCTATGATCGCTTCCTGGTTCGCAATGAAGAAATGTGGCAAAGTTTACACATCATCAGGCAAGCCTATCAAAAGGTACAGGAGTTCAAAGGGGCAGATGCAGAAGTATTCCATGCGGATGTACCTGCTTATTATCTTCCCGAAAAGAAAGATGTGTACACAAAAATGGAAGCATTGATTTACCATTTCAAAATTATAATGGGTGAAACCGAAATGCCTGCGGGTGAAGTATATCATTCAGTAGAAGGCGCAAATGGTGAGCTCGGTTATTATTTAATCAGTGATGGAGGAAGAACACCTTACAGATTGCACTTCCGTCGCCCTTGCTTTATTTATTATCAGGCTTATCCTGAATTGATTAAAGGGGGAATGTTGAGTGATGCTGTTATTACCATGAGCAGTTTGAATTTGATAGCAGGAGAGTTGGATGCTTAAAAAAATAAAAATTTAAAAGTGAAAAATAAAAAGTAAAAAATAAAAAACCATTTGTTCATTGCCATTTTTTGATGAATAATTTAGTTTAAAATTTTAACTTTTGATTTTTGAATTGACTAAAATGATACAATTTAAAGAAGCAAGTTTAAGTAAGGTAAAAGAAATTATTGCGCGTTATCCTGAGGGAAGACAAAAAAGTGCTTTGCTGCCTGTGCTTCACTTAGCACAAGTTGAATTTGGCGGATGGTTGGATGTGCCTGTTTTGGATTATGTAGCAAGTTTATTAAATATAGAACCTATCGAGGTATATGAAGTGGCAAGTTTTTACAGCATGTATAATTTAAAGCGTGTTGGTAAATATGTATTTGAAGTTTGTCAGACAGGTCCTTGTATGTTGAATGGATGTGATAATATCATTGATTATATCAAACAAAAATTAAACATCGGAGTGGGAGAAACCACAGCCGATGGAATGTTTACCTTAAAAACAGTTGAATGCCTAGGAGCCTGCGGATATGCTCCTATGATGCAATTGGGAAAAACATATCGTGAACATTTGACAAAAGAAAAAGTAGACGCAATCATTGAAGAATGCAGCGTTAAAGCGAATTAATACAATGAGCAGAAAATTATTATTAGAAAAAGCACATGTAGAAGGAATCAGACATTACGACGTATATCGTCGTGAGGGTGGTTACCGCAGCGTGGAGAAGGCATTAAAAATGCAACCCAATGACATTGTGGAAGAAGTAAAGAAAAGCGGACTGAGAGGTCGAGGAGGTGCAGGGTTTCCCACTGGAATGAAATGGAGTTTTCTCGCAAAGCCGGACGGAGTTCCACGTTATCTTGTATGCAATGCAGACGAAAGTGAGCCGGGTACTTTTAAAGACAGATATTTAATGGAGTTCATTCCGCATATTTTAATAGAAGGAATGATTGTTGCTTCATACGCTTTGGGAAGCAACAATAGTTATATCTACATCAGAGGTGAGTACGATTGGATTACAGATATTTTGGAAGAAGCAATAGTTGAAGCGAAACAAAATGGTTGGCTAGGAAAAAATATTCAAGGCAGCGGTTTTGATTGTGAAATGTATGTTCAACGTGGCGCCGGCGCATATATCTGTGGAGAAGAAACGGCCTTGATTGAATCGCTGGAAGGTAAAAGAGGAAACCCAAGAATTAAGCCTCCATTCCCCGCCATCAAAGGTTTATGGGGTTGCCCAACAGTTGTAAACAACGTAGAAACATTGGCTGCTGTAGTGCCCATTATTAATGAAGGGGCTGATGAATATGCTAAAATTGGAATTGGTAAATCAACAGGAACCAAATTGATTTCAGCATGTGGAAATATTAACAAGCCGGGCATTTATGAAATTGATATGACGATTTCAGTGGAAGAATTTATTTTCAGCGATGAATACTGTGGAGGAATACCTAATGGAAAAAAATTAAAGGCTTGTATTCCAGGTGGTTCGTCAGTTCCTATTTTACCCGCTAATCTGCTATTGACTACTGCTAAAGGAGAAAAACGTTTGATGAATTACGAAAGCCTTAGTGATGGTGGTTTTGCTACAGGCAGCATGATGGGTTCAGGAGGCTTTATTGTTTTGGATGAAGATCAATGTATCGTAAAACATACGTATACTTTAGCAAGATTCTATCGTCACGAAAGTTGTGGTCAGTGCAGTCCATGCCGTGAAGGAACAGGCTGGATGGAAAAAATATTGTTAAGTATTGAAAAAGGAATGGGGAAGATGAGTGATATAGACTTGTTGTGGGATATTCAAAGAAAAATTGAAGGCAAT
>CANFOP010000040.1 GCA_947448685.1 Chitinophagaceae bacterium
ACCTCATCATTGGCCAAAACAGTACCCAATGCCTCACACCAATTCACTTCACCGAATGCAGAAAATACCAACCTGTAATTCATCAGGACTTCTTCCTGTTTATTGACAGAAAAAGATTTCCATTCTTCGGCAGTGAATGAGAAATGGTTTCTGGGATTTATTTTTGAAGAACCATGTTCTTCAAAGTCTTTTACCAGAAGATCAATAGATTCTGCTTTGTTTTTTTCTGTATTGAACCAACTTTTAAACAACTGCAGAAAAATCCATTGTGTCCATTTATAATAATCAGGATTGCTTGTTCTTATTTCTCTTTCCCAATCATAACAAAAGCCAATTTTATTGAGTTGATTTTTAAAAGTAGTAATATTTTTTTCCGTTGTAGTTGCAGGATGCTGACCAGTCTCCAAGGCATATTGTTCTGCCGGCAAACCAAAACTGTCAAAACCCATAGGATGTAATACGTTATAGCCTTTGAGTCTTTTAAATCTACTGTAAATATCACTGGCGATATATCCTAAAGGATGTCCTACATGAAGCCCTGCTCCACTTGGATAGGGAAACATATCCAACACATAAAATGGTGATTTGTTAGAATCATTGCTTACTTTGTAGACATTGCTTTCTACCCATTCTTTTTGCCACTTTTGCTCTATTTCTTTGAAATTATACTCCATTTTTCAGTCAGGTTATGATCTTGAACCTTCAAATAAAATCGCTTTTTGAAAAGGAAATACTCGAAATTCGGTAGATATTTTTAACAATTTTTCGGTTTTTACCAAGTACAAAAGTAAAGTAAAGCGCTTAAAATCTATTACTTTTGTATGCTTAGGTTGTATTTCAATTTATCAAAAATCATATATGGCACAATTCGGAAAAGCATCTGCAAAAAAAAGCAAGCCATCCTATGCCTATGCAATCATAGGCATAGCATTGGTTCTATTTTTATTTGGTATAGTTGGATGGTTTTTTCTTAATCTCAGAAAAACAGGCGATTATTTCAAAGAAAATATTCAAGTACACACCTATTTGAACAGAGATGCTTCAAGCAAGCGAATTGACAGCCTGGTAATATTCATACAAAGCATACCTTATACGAATAAAGTTGAATATGTAACCAAGGAAAAAGCCATACAAAGATGGAATACGGAAAATGATACAACATGGAAGACTTTCTTGAAAAATAATCCCCTTCCTGAAAGTATTGATTTTTATGTAAAAGCCAAGTATGTTGATCAGGACAGTCTGAATATTCTATCCAACACACTACAAAGTAATTTTCCGGGAGTAATATCAGAATTTCAATTTCCAACTGAAACAGTTGCTAAAGTCAGCAGTTATGTAAGAATTGCAGGGTTCGCTTTTTTAATTGTGGCCGTACTACTTACAATATTGGTTGTTTTTTCAATTGACAATACGATCAGATTAGCAATGTACAGCAATCGTTTTTTAATTAAAACCATGCAAATGGTAGGCGCAACCAGAGGATTTATTGCAAAACCAATTAATAAAAGAGCGGTAATTAATGGATTGATAGCAGCCATTTTTGCAATTATTTCAATTTGGGTAACAGTTATATTGATTGAGAGTTTCTTACCTGATTTTAAAATTTTACATGATAACAATGGATTGTTTTTGTTATTTTTTATAATTATTTTGTTAGGAATAATTATATCACTGGCCAGCACCCATAGAGCGGTAATAAAGTATTTGAAAATGAAATTGGATGACTTGTACTGATAAACAGTGATTGAACAAACATCCAAAAATCAATTATAAATTGATTTGCAAACTGAATTTATATAGTATATTGCAAATGTAAAATCATCATTTATGATAAAGGAGAAAAAAGAAATGGAAACTAGCCAACATCTTTTTGGCAAAGAAAATTATATTTGGATGTTGATAGGTTTGTTGGTATTGGCTACCGGATTTTTTCTAATGGCCGGTGGAAGAAGTGCAAATCCAAATGAATTCAATCCTAAGGAAATTTACAGTACTCAAAGAATAACAATCGCTCCTATTTTAATTGTTGCTGGTTTCATTATAGAAATCGTAGCCATCATGAAAAAGCCTTCAGGCAAATAAATAAAGCGAATCATGAATTATATTGCGAAGTATTGCTACTTCGCATTTTTTTTAAATCCAATTTTTATGAACACCATTCAAACCATCATTATTGGCATTGTAGAAGGCCTGACCGAGTTCCTGCCTATATCCTCTACAGCCCACATGAGGATTACAGAAAATTTACTGGGCATCGGAAATGATAACAAATTCTCTTTGGTTTTTACAGTTGCCATTCAATTGGGAGCCATTCTGTCTGTAGTGGTTTTATATTGGAAAAAGTTTATCAGATTCAATGACTGGCAGTTTTATGCAAAACTCTTTATTGCTGTGATTCCGGCATTGATAGTGGGGAAATTATTAAGTGAGAAAATAGATGCGCTGTTAGAGAAACCTGCAATTATTGCCGGAATTATGATTGGTGGGGGTATTGTATTTCTTTTTATAGAAAACATTTTCAACAAACATTCAATAGAATCAGATGAAAAAATAAGTTTTCTGGCAGCTTTAAAAATTGGTTTTTTTCAATGTTTGGCGATTTTATTTCCTGGATTAAGCAGAAGTGCTGCTACTATAATTGGCGGAATGAGCCTTAAACTTACTAGGGCTGCCGCCGCTGAATTTTCTTTTTTCCTGGCTGTACCCACAATGCTTGCCGCTACTGTTTATAAATTATATAAATTCAATCATGAGAATGGCGGGTTTTCATCTGAAGAGTTAAAGCAATTAATCATTGGAAACGCAGTTGCATTCGTTGTAGCAATGATTGCTATTAAATTCTTTATTAAATTTTTACAAAAACATGGATTTAAGATTTGGGGATTTTACAGAATACTCGTTGGATTATTTTTATTGTTGCTTATTAATAAAGGCTATATAACAACATAATTGTTTAAAATTCATCACTTCACTAATCAACCGTCAATATAATGCAAACCGCTTCAAAAAAAATTATCAATGGGTGGGCAATGTATGATTGGGCAAACTCTGTTTACAATCTGGTCATTACCTCTACAATTTTCCCTGCTTATTTTGAATTTATAGCAAAACAAAGGACAGATGCTTCAGGAAATGCCTATGTTACTTTTATGGGCAGAGAATATGTAAATACAGCCTTATATAATTATGCCCTTGCATTCGCTTTTTTAGTTGTTGCGATATTATCTCCCATACTGTCTTCCATAGCTGACTATAAAGGAAACAAAAAAAGCTTTATGTATTTTTTCCTTACCATCGGAAGTGTTGCATGTGCGGGACTATTCTTTTTTGAAAAGAACAACCAACTGGTTTTAGGGATAGTTTGTATGATTGTGGCCTGTATTGGATTTTGGAGCAGTCTTGTCTTTTACAACTCCTATTTGCCCGAAATTGCCGCACCTGAAGACAGAGATAATGTAAGTGCAAAAGGTTTTGCAATGGGATACATAGGAAGTGTAATTCTTCAGATTGTTTGTTTTGTTTTTGTTTTTAACCCGGCGTTGATTGGAGGAAATGAGCAATCAACGATTCAATTCAGATTGTCTTTTTTATTGGTAGGCATTTGGTGGTGGAGTTTTGGTCAATTTTCGTTAAGCAGATTGCCCAAAGGCAACAAATCGGAAGAGTCAAACAATCGAAAGAATATAATAATGAATGGCTATGCCGAATTAATAAAAGTATGGCAGCAACTCAAACATTTATCTGTGTTAAAGAGATTTTTGTTTTCTTTTTTCTTTTATAATATGGGTGTTCAAACTGTGATGCTTGCTGCTACTTTGTATGGCAAAAGCGAACTGCAGATTCCTACAACGAATTTGATAATTGCTATTCTGATAATCCAATTGATAGCTATCCCCGGAGCATTTGTAATTTCCAAACTATCATCGAGAATTGGCAACTTCAAAGCACTTATGTTGTGTGTTGTAATTTGGATTTGCTTATGTATTGCAGGATATCTTTTACCGGCAAAAGGAATCAACCAGTTCTATGTACTCGCTTCAATAGTAGGCTTTGTAATGGGAGGCATTCAAAGCTTAAGCAGAAGCACATACAGTAAAATAATGCCAACTACCAGAGATACCACTTCTTTTTTCAGTTTCTTTGATGTCACTGAGAAAATTGCGATTGTGATTGGGATGTTCAGTTTTGGATATATAACAGAAATAACGGGCTCTCAGCGAAACTCAGTATTGGCACTGGTGGTTTTTTTTGTTGTTGGATTGATTGGATTGATGTTTACTCAAATAAAACAAAATAATCTTTCTGATACATCTTATTAAATTTGTAACACAAGTTTTTAAATATGAACTTATATACAATCAATACAGGTAATTTTAAATTAGATGGCGGCGCGATGTTTGGCGTTGTTCCCAAAAGTATATGGCACAAGTTAAATCCTGCTGACAATAACAATATGTGTACCTGGGCAATGAGGTGTCTATTGATTGAAGATGGCAACAGGCTTATCCTTATTGATAATGGTATTGGAGATAAACAGGATGAAAAGTTCTTCGGACACTATTATCTTCATGGAGAGGACACTTTGGATAAATCATTGGAAAAATACGGATTCAGCAGAAATGATATAACTGATGTCATTCTTACTCACCTACATTTTGACCATTGTGGTGGTAGTATAATAAGAGAAGGAGACAAATTGGTACCTGCTTTTAAAAATGCGACCTATTGGAGTAATGAAAGGCACTGGAAATGGGCCACTCAGCCAAATGAAAGAGAAAAAGCATCTTTTTTAAAAGACAATATTCTTCCTATTCAGGAAAGTGGTCAATTGAAGTTTGTAGATATCAACTCATCTTTTTTTTCTGAAAACATCGAAGTCATTCAAGCATTTGGTCATACAGACGCCATGATGCTGCCAAAAATATCTTACAAAGGTAAATCAATTGTGTTTATGGCTGATTTGCTGCCATCATTGGGACATTTGCCGTTACCGTATGTTATGGCCTACGATATGTTTCCGCTTACCACATTGAATGAAAAAAAATCATTTTTAACGGATGCCCTGCAAAATGATTTCATACTATTCTTTGAGCATGACCCCAATGTAGAATGTTGTACGTTGCAACTAACGGAAAAGGGTATTCGCTCAAAAGATACCTTTAAATTAAGTGAATTATAATTTATCTGAAACTGATCAAAGATGTTAAAGGATATCTTAAATTCTGATATCCCATCATATCTACCTTTATACTGCCAACAGCAATGGGACTCTCAACCCTTAGCAACAAATGATTGGGGTCATCACTCACCCACACGGTCATATTTTCTCCTCCTTCAAAAATAGTTCCTTTAATCAACAGCGGCTTGAATTTGATTGCCCTGAATTTTCCGTACTTGGTTTTAATCTTTTCCCGACCTATCAATCTAATGTATAAATGATAAATTTCATCATCTAAAAACATATCAAAAGGGATTTTATCGCCGGGCTTGTATTTTTCAAAATTGATATTGCGGGCATAATAAACTGAACTGACAACATCCTGCATGCAGTCTGTTATTTTAAATACTCCATTGGTGCTTACTGCCGTGTTTGCCGTTTGATTAAATGTAACATTGTTATATATCTTATGTCCACCCTCATCAACATTTCTTATAAATTTAAATGGTTGTAAAGTAGCCGTGTCTATATAACTTTCATATCTGTCTCTCACTTTAAAAAAATTATCAAAAAAGGGATAGGTTTTACCAACACCAACTGCATGATATACTGTCTTGCCGTTAAAGCGTTCAAGCGTGGTAGTAAATGTAGCATCGCCTGCGCCTATGTATGCGCCAAGTGTGCTATAATACACAGTCATATTAACCACTTCTCCTGCACTAAATGCAGTATTTCTGATTCCACAAAATTCTCCGTCTGACTTTTGCTGAAATGGAATCACTATTCCACTTAGAACAAAAAGAAGTTTGATTGTATTCATGAATATTATTTTACTTTTCGGATTTAATTTTCTTCAGGTTCTCAACTTGTATATAAATGAAGATTATCCGTGCAATCTAATTTATTTTATGTTTAAAAAACAATATGCTTCCCAAAAGAGATGGTATAACAAGATTGATTATCCATATCAAAAATATAGCGGCTTGTATTCCCAAAATGTTCGGACAATAAATTCCGAGTATCATTGAAGCAGCGGTTGCTCTGACAGGTAATTCAATGAGCCCAATGGTAGGTGCCAATGCAAGCATCAAATAAAAAATGGAAATTAAACTTATGCAAATAACAGGTTCCATAAAAACATGCATTACTCTCAGCATAAAAATATACTGCAATATAAAAATCGCATACCTGACGAAAGACAAAAGAAGTATTCTTAACAATTCTTTTTTTGAATATATTGTTACAACTGAAACTTTTCTTATGATTTTTTCAAGAAATGTCCACCTTACAAATAATCCTGCAAACACTTTGGGGTAAAAAAAAAGAAAAAGTAATATAATGACCGAAACAACAGTGATGCCGATAATTAAATTTCCGGTTAAAATTTTTACTTGTGGGTTTTCATTATGTTGATATTTCAGAAAAAAAAGTGCTATGCATCCAACTAAAAAGGTAATGATCAATTGGCTTATTCCGCTTAGAATTGAAACAGATACTCCTTGAATTCTGTTTTCTTTTGAAACAAACAATACACGTCCTCCATATTCCCCTATGCGATTGGGGGTAATCATGGTTACGCTGCATCCTACCAAAACTGCATTGAATGCTCTTCTCAGGGGAATTTTTTCCAAAGCACTCATCATTATTTTCCATTTGAGCGCTTCCATTCCCCAGTTTATGAACATAAGAATACAAACCAGCCATAAAAAAGGTGATTGCCAACTGGTTTTTATTTGTTGCCAACTTGAATACAAGTCTTTTTGATGTACAAGCTGTTTATACAGACTAAAAGATAAAAGTATAAAGAGTACAGGCCCAAGTAGATAATTGATTGATATTTTAATACTTTTGTTCAAGTAACAATTTATCGTAAAATTAAGTTTGTCCTTGCAAAAAGCATCAAAAATAATACTGGGAATTGATCCGGGTACAATAATTATGGGATATGGTTTAATTGAAGTTCAACGTACAGGAATACATTTGTTGGAAATGGGTGTGCTGAAACTTTCCTCTAAAACGGATGCATATGGCAAATTAGAGAAAATATACAATAAGATCACATCGCTTATAAGTGCTTACAAGCCGGACAGTTTTGCCATAGAAGCGCCATTTTTTGGAAAGAATGTGCAAAGTATGCTAAAACTTGGCCGTGCACAAGGTGTAGCCATTGCTGCCGCAATGCAGTCGGGATTGGATATTACAGAGTATTCTCCCAAAAAAGTCAAACAATCTATAACCGGAAATGGTAATGCAGACAAAGAACAGGTGATGAAAATGTTACAGCAAATATTGGCATTTAAAGAAACTCCCAAACATATGGATGCTTCAGATGCTTTGGCCGTTGCAGTTTGTCATTATTTTCAGCAAAAGCACATTTTACCAAATGAAAAAGGTAAAATGAATGGGTGGAAAGACTTTATTTTAAAAAATCCGCAACGCCAAAAAAAGTAATCAATTCAAATTGGAAATAAGCAATTGCTGAATTTCTTTAAATTCATCCGTTGTCAAATTCTGTTTGTCCTTTGTAAAATTCAAGTCGTCAGCATTGTTGATTGGCAACAAATGCATATGCGCGTGAGGTACTTCAAGACCTATAACGCTTATTCCGCAACGCTTACAATCAAATGATTTCTCAATGGCTTTTGCAATAGGTTGCGCAAAAAGCATCAAGTTGTTTAAATAATCTCCGGGTAAATCAAACAATTTGTCCACTTCGATTTTAGACACAACTAACACATGACCTTTCACCAGGGGAAATATATCCAGGAAAGCAAAGAAATGGTCATTCTCTGCAATTTTATAGGAAGGAATTTCTCCTGCAATAATTTTTGAAAAAATTGTCATAAGGATGAAAATTAAACACTGATTTTTTCAATCCTGAACTTTAGTATTCCTGCGGGAACATTTACTTCAGCTATTTCTCCCACTACTTTACCTAAAAGGCCTTTTCCTATTGGTGAAGTGACCGAAATTTTTCCATCTTTCAAACTTGCTTCTTTTTCGGAAACAATTTGATAAGTGACAGTTTTATTGGTATTCATGTTGGTTGCTGTAACTTTTGTAAGAATGCTTACTCTTGATGAATCAATGCTTGATTCGTCCAAAATTCTTGCAGTGGCAATAACGCCCTCCAAGTATTTTATCTTGGCTTCCAGTATTCCCTGCGCTTCTTTTGCCGCATCGTATTCCGCATTTTCTTTTAAGTCGCCTTTTTCTCTGGCTTCTGCAATTGCTTTGCTCGCTGCGGGCCTGTCAACACTTTTCAAAGAATACAATTCAGCCTTCATTTTATCGAAGGTTTCTTGCGTTACATAGTTTGTTTCTGCCATTTTTAAAATCATTTACAGGATATAATAAAAAAACACAACGCCTTAGACCATCTAAAGCGTTGTACATATACAAATATACAAAAAAGGTTAAAATATCATTTTAAGTATTGCGCTATTTTTTTTAATAAAACATTACTCATTTTAAAGGTCGCTTCAAAAGAATATCCTGCAATGTGAGGAGTTAAAATAACATTTTCACAAGATGAAAGAAAACTGAAATTATCTTTTTCTATCTCGTTATAAGTAGATAGTTTTTCATTTTCAAGAACATCAAGAGTCGCACCTTTAATATTATTGTTTTTCAATGCTTTTATCAGTTGTCGGGTGTCTATGATACCTCCTCTTGAAGTGTTGATGATATATGGTTTTTTGATCAGCATTCGAAAAAAACTTTCATTTGCAAAATGTTTTGTTTCAACGTTTAGGGGAAGATGAAAACTAATCACATCTGCTTTTTGGGCTATTTCCTCCATCTTGGCTTCAATAATAAAATCATTCCCAAAATCACACTTATATTTATCATATGCAAGTATGGTTACATCAAAAGAAGAAAGCAACCGTGCAAATGCAGCGCCTGTATTTCCGAAGCCTATAATTCCAACTGTTTTTCCACCTAGTTCAATACCTCTGTTTTCTTCTCTATACCACTTGTTGTTTTTTACTTCAACATTACTTTTACATATATGACGCATCAGATTTAAAAGCAACCCCAATGCATGTTCTGCAACTGCATTACTGTTTCCTTCCGGACTGCTAATACAAAAAATATTTTTTTCTGTTGCATATCCAACGTCAATATGTTCCATACCTGAGCCCAGTCTGCCAATCCATTTTAATTGGGGAGCCGAATCAATCAAATTTTTATCGATCTGTATTTGTGTGGCTACAATCAATCCGGTTGCTTCATTGATATGAGACAATAATTCATTATAATCTGCACCAGGCATATGCTTGAATGCTAACCCTTTTTCTGAAAGGGTTTCCAATATAATAGGATGAACATTTGACGTAATCAGAATCATATTATAAAGAAGCAATCATACTTATTTCTACATTAACATTTCTTGGAAGGCCTTGTACTGCTACAGTTTCTCTTGCAGGAAAACCTCCGGCAAAATATTTTCCATATACTTCGTTTACTACAGCAAAATGCTCCATGCCACTCAGAAAAATGGTAGTTTTTACCACATTTTCAAAATCAGCACCTGAAGCTTTTAAAATAGATTGAAGATTCTTCATCACCTGTTCTGTTTCCTCAGCAATGCTTGAATTGATCAATCTGTCAGTGTTTGGAACCAACGCTATCTGACCGGAAATAAACAGCATCTTTCCCGCAATAACTGCCTGATTGTAGGGTCCTATAGGAGCTGGTGCATTTTGTGTTATGATAATTTCTTTTTCCATGGATATTTTTTTGTTCAATGCAAATATATCTTATTCAAGCACCTATTTTTGCTAAAAAATTACAAAATGCGCATTTTAGTGTTGGGCAATGAGCAATCTTTTTCAGAACTAGTTCAATTATCCTCTACTGCACAATGGTTCAAAGCAGCAGATTTCTCAACTTTTGACAAAGATGAAAATGCTGATGCCTATTTTAACTTGTTGGATGATGCTGGTTTGATGAAATATTCCAATAATAAAAAACCGGTTTTTATCAATAGTGTGATCCATACACTTTCTGAAAATAATCATACGGAAAATATTATCAGGTTCAACGGGTGGAAAGGATTTATGAAAAGAGACACCTGGGAGCTTTCTGGTAAAATAGGTGATGTTCATGATGAGATATTAAATACAATCAATAAAAATAAAATAAGCCTTCCTGATGAACCAGGCTTTATTTCGCCCAGGGTAATCGCAATGATTGTAAACGAAGCATACTTTGCAAAACAAGAAAACGTAAGTACAGAAGACGAAATAGATATTGCCATGAAGCTTGGGACTAATTATCCGAAGGGGCCCTTTGAGTGGGCTAAAGAAGTCGGAATAAAAAACATTTTCACTTTACTGAAAACGCTCAGTATTTCTGACAAAAAGTATACACCAGCAGCATTACTTGAATTTGAAACTTTACAAAAATGAGTTTAATTCTACACATTGATACTTCTCTGGAAAATGCATTTGTCAGTATTGCCAATGAAGGTGAACCTATAGCTATAAGATATAATTCTGTACAAAAAGAGCACGCTGTTTTTGTACACCAAGCCATTCTGGAAAATGTTCAAGCCTGTGGAATTGAATTAAATGATTTATCTGCCATTGCTGTTACAGAAGGCCCAGGTTCATATACCGGTTTAAGGGTAGGAATGTCCAGTGCCATTGGATTGTGTTACGCGCTAAAAAAACCATTTATTAAAATCAGCACACTTAAGATGATTGCTCACGATGCTTTTTTTCAGGTAAAAGCAATTGATTCTTTGTATTGCCCAATGGTAGATGCAAGAAGAATGGAGGTTTTTACCTCTTTATATGATAACCAACTCAATACCATACAAAATCCAACAGCGTTGGTTTTAAATCAGGATTCTTTTAAAGAGGAATTGCAAAAACAAAGAATCTTTTTTTCAGGAAATGGTTGTTTGAAATTTCAACATCTTATTTCAGATAAAAACGCAACTTTTCTATCGTCCAATAACTTACCACTATCATTGAGTCAACTGACTTATGATGCTTTTTTAAGTTCCTCATTTAGTAATTTTACCGATGCAGAACCTAACTATATTAAAGATTATGTTAATGTTAATTCCAAGTAGTATAAAATCTACAAAAAATTAATAAAAAAGATTTCAAATATTAATTATTTTTATTGAAAAGTTTTACCTTTAGATAGAAATTCAATAAACTACTTTAAAATTTAAAAACCTATGTCAGTTCAAAACCAAACAAAAGAACAAAATGTTGAAACTCCATTAGGAGCGTCGACTACATTAAAATTCAATCTTTACAGTCTTAAAAAAGCAGCGCTTGTTTTAAGAGCTTTAAACCACAAACTTCGTCAACAGATTTTAGGTTTAATCGACACTGAAAAGAGAATAACTGTTACTGAAATTTATGTAAAGCTTCGTATTGAGCAGTCTGTAGCCTCTCAGCATCTGGCTATTTTAAGACGTGCAGGAATTGTTATTACTCAACGTGATGGTAAGTTTATTCACTATACTGTGAATCATAAAAGAATAGATGAAATTAAAAAATTCGTTCAGGAATTAGTTGATTAATTAACTCCGCTTATTGATTTTTAATGAAAACGGTTGCCATTGGCAACCGTTTTTTTATCTTTGTAAAAAATTATTTGTATGTATATCAAACAATTTTATACCAATTGCCTTAGTGAAGCTGCTTACTATATTGAAAGTCAGGGTGAAGCCGTAGTTATTGATCCTTTAAGGGATATAGATGTTTACATTCAGCATGCCAAAGAACGCAATGCTGTGATAAAATATATTTTTGAAACTCATTTTCATGCAGATTTTGTAAGTGGGCATATTGATTTAGGAAAAATCACAGGCGCTCCCATCATTTATGGACCTGACGCTAAAACGAACTACAGCATTGTTTCTGCCAAAGATGGAGAAAAGATTAAAATAGGAGATGTTTATTTCGAAGTTATACATACGCCCGGTCATACGCTGGAAAGTAGCTGTTATTTGTTGTATGATGAAAATAATAAACCTCATGCTATTTTTACAGGGGATACTTTGTTTGTAGGAGATGTGGGAAGACCCGATCTCAGCAGTGGAAATATGAGCAGTGAAGAACTGGCAGGTATTATGTTCAATACCATGCAGAATAAAATTTTACCGTTGGAAGATCACATTCTCGTTTATCCTGCTCATGGTCCCGGAAGCAGTTGTGGAAAAAGTCTCGGGCCCAATACATACACAACAATTGGTGAGCAAAAACAAACCAATTACGCATTACAGTTAAAAACGAAGGAAGAGTTTGTTGAAGCTGTAACGAATGGACTTTCAGCAGCACCTGTTTATTTTGCAATCAATGCAAAAATCAATCAATCCGGATATGATAGCGTGAGTGAAATTGTTGAAAGAGGTGAAAGGCAATTGTCTTTACAGGAATTTAAAGATAAAATCAATCAGGAATGTATTATTCTCGATACAAGACCTGCAAATGTTTTTACCTCCGGCTTTATACCAGGCTCTATTTCTATTGGTTTGGAAGGAAGGTTCGCCGAATGGGCAGGCAATTTGCTTTCCTTTGAAAAGCCTATAATACTTGTTACAGAAAATGGAAAAGAGAGAGAATCTGTCATTCGTTTATCGAGAGTTGGTTTTGATAAAATGCAGGGTTGTTTGAAAGGTGGTTTTGAAACATGGAAAAATGCCGGAGAAGCGATTGATATCATTATAGATGTGGAAGCGGATGAATTGATGATGGATATTCCATTTGACCCAAACTTGCAGGTAGTGGATGTTAGAAAGGAGTCTGAATTTGAAGAAGGACATTTGGCTAACGCTTTAAATCTTCCATTACATGAAATGATTGACATTGCTGAAATGGCTCAGTTTGAAGAAAATCAAAATCTGTACGTACATTGTGCAGGTGGTTATAGAAGCGTTATAGCAACTTCTTTGCTGAAAAGCCAAGGCATTCATAACGTAAGAAATGTGCTGGGCGGATGGAATGCCATTAAAGAACAAGAAAAAGCTGTAATAGAAAAAGGTAGTATTGCCTGAGATTGACAATATCAATGAAGTGGCTCTTTATCATCAATCCATTTGTCAGCAAAACTTTCATTGTATTCCCATCTCCACCTTCTGTGGCTCCATAGATAATTGTCGGGATTAGCTTTGATGCTTTCTTCAAGAAAGTCTCTGTATAACAAGGTGATTTTTCCTTCTTTAAATTCACAAGCATTTTCGGTTATCAGTTTTGTAACAAGCCTGTACTTGCCTCTTTTTATTTTTTCCAGTCGTACAAAAACTATTGCTGTGTTGTTTTTTATGCCTCCTTTATCGGGACCAGTTACAAATGGCACAGGTCTGTTAAAAAAATTAAGCC
>CANFOP010000041.1 GCA_947448685.1 Chitinophagaceae bacterium
AGCAAATCAAATGGTGTGTATGATACCCAAAATGGAGTTGTGCCTGCTGATGATATTCAAATAAGAGATGACCAGTTTTTTCCTGGCATAGACAGCGTGGCATTAGGTGCGTCTATTCGTTTTGTTAATATTACCGGTGTTTCACACACGTTGATTTCTGATGACTCTGTTTCTGTAAACACACCTACTATTTTACCGGCCAGTACTTATACTTTTAAAATCACCACCACCGGAACATTTCGTTATCATTGCATAGAGCACCCTGCAATCAGCGGAGTAATTATCATGAGGCCTTAGTAGCCATTTCTATAAAACAACATAAGCGGCGATGAACTGGGTTGCTATACCAATAATCAGACCTGAATAAATGTCAAATGGGTTATGGCTTTTAAGCATCAATCTCGATGTACTTACTAGTCCAGTGACAAGCAGGGCAATGGCAATAGGTACAGTCATCAGCATACTGGCGGATTGCATGATAATTAAGAAAAGCCCCAGACAACCACCTAATCCAATGGCATGCATGCTCACTTTGTAATAGATATTTGCAATTAATGCGGCTGAAGATGATAAAAAAAGTCCCAGAACATAACTGACTAATAGTAATGGATATGCTGTTTGTTGTTTAAAAACAGTATAGGCCCAAAAGAAAAAAATACCACATGCGATGTAAGGAATGATTCTGTCTTTGCGTGTTTTCAATAACAGTGAATCTATAAATCCAACCGCTTTTAATAGAGCAACACTCAACATCGGAAAAAAAACCAAATTAAGTGCTACGATTACAAGAGTCTTTTGTTTGTTTGATGCTGAAAATCCTGTAAATGCCGATGGATGTATATACAGTAAGAAAAACGTTACATATACAGGAATAAAAACAGGATGAAATAAAACAGAGAAAAAAGTGGAGATGATTTTCAATATGAAAGGAACCTTCAATGCTTCTTCTTTCACTTCGGTATCAATATTATTTAACTGCTCTGAAAATGATCCACTCATGGGTTATAAATTTTTTCTAAGTCTTGCAACCGGAATATTCAGTTGTTCTCTGTATTTGGCTACCGTTCGTCTTGCGATGTAATAGCCTTTTTCTTGTAATATTTCTGTAAGTCTTTCGTCGCTTAATGGATTTTTTTTGTTTTCTGTTTCAATGATTTCCGACAATATTTTTTTAACTTCTCTGGTGCTTACTTCTTCTCCGGTTTCTGTTTGAAGGCTTTCGCTGAAAAAGAATTTTAATTTATAGGTTCCAAATTCAGTTTGAACAAACTTGCTGTTGGCTACCCTGCTTACTGTTGATATATCCAGCAATGTTTTTTCAGCAATATCCTTCAGAATCATAGGTTTCAGTTCTGTTTCGTCACCTGTGAGAAAAAAATTATATTGGTATTTCATGATGGCTTCCATAGTATTGAGCAATGTTTCTTGCCTTTGCTTGATGGCATCAATGAACCACTTGGCAGTATCCAGTTTTTGTTTGATGAACAGGACTGCTTCTTTTTGACGTTTGTCTTTTTTGCTGCCTTTTTCATATTCTTTCAGCATATCTCTGTAACCTTCACTTACACGAAGGTCGGGCGCATTTCTGTTGTTGAGTGTTAATTCCAGCGTGCCGTTATTATTGTTGATGAAAAAATCAGGGGTAATATAATTTTCTGATGCATTGGAATCACCGATGACTTCCCCAGGTTTGGGATTTAGTTTTACTATCTGATAAATGATTTCGCGAAGAGCCTCTTCACTGATGTTTAGACCTTTTTCAATCTTATCGTAATGTTTTTTTGTAAACTCATCAAAATACTTTTCAATGACTTTTTTTGCCATCAAAACATTTTCACCACCATCCATTTTCCTCTCCAATTGAATCAGCAAACATTCCTGTAAATTTCTGGCACAAACCCCGGCAGGTTCGAATTGCTGAATCATCGATATGATTTTATTGATTTGTTTTTCATTGGATTCAATATTTTGCCTGAAAGCAAGATCATCAATGATAGAATGAATCTCCCTTCTAAGATAGCCGTCGTCGTCGAGGCTTCCAACAATCTGTTCGGCAATTTTTTGTTCTGTTTCATCCAATTTCAATAAGCCTAATTGTTGTATCATTGATTCATTGAAACTTGTTTCAACCTTATGAGGCAATACTCTTTTATCATCGAGTTCGGGATAGTTTTCATCTCTAAGTTTATAATCGCCCACTTCATCATCACTCTCCTGAACATATTCGCTGATATCAATATTGTCGTATTCATCTTCACTTCCATCTGGTTCAAAGTCATCTTCATTACCATCAGAAAATTCATCTTTTAATTCAAACTCATCGGAAAATTCTTCGTCGCCTTGTTCCAAGGCAGGGTTCTCTTCCAGTTCTTCTTTGATACGTTCCTCCAGTTGGGCAGTAGGAATCTGCAGCAATTTCATTAGTTGAATCTGCTGTGGAGATAGTTTTTGTAGTTGCTTCTGCTGTAATGTCTGGTAAAGAGCCATTGTAATGGTATTTCAAAATCTATTCTGTCTGTAAAATTAAGTGATGGAGAACCGTAATAAAAAGAAATTGCGCTAATATTTATCAGGAGATCTTAATTTATCCAGTAAAAAATTTAATGTTTCTGCTTCTTTTTCAGAAAGATTCTTCATTATGTCGTCCATTTGACTTTCATATTTATCAATTTCATGCAACACTTCCTGTCCTTTATGTGTAATGGTGACATCTACCATTCTTTTATCTGCAGGGCTGATGTTTTTTGTCACCATTCCTTTGATTACCAATCTGTCCACAATTCTGCTGGTATCACTCATTTTATCCAGCATTCTTTGTCTGATTTGCAAAGTGGAAAGTGGCTTGTTTGCGCCACGTAAAATTCTGAGAATATTGAATTGTTGAGATGTGATGTCTTGCTTGGAAAAGATGGCTTTCATCTGTTCACTAAGCCAGTGATAAGTATAGATGATATTTACAGCTCCTTTCTGAAAATTATTTCTGAATTTAGATTGCAGTATTTCGTTTTCTAATCCCATATTTTTTATATCAATGCCGGCTATTTATTTACAGCAAATTCGTTTAAATATATTTTTATCAAAACAATAAAATAACTCACAAGCAATGGACCAAAAATTAAACCCATGAATCCAAATAAATTCAGCCCTACAATCACTCCTAACACAGTAATCAGGGGATGAACATTTCCCAGCTTTTTCATCAATGTCATTCTGGCTAGGTAATCCACATTTCCGGTAATAAAAAAACTATACAAAGTTAGCCAAATTGCCGGCCAAACCACTCCGGTTGCAAACAAAAATAATACCAAAGGAACCCAGATAATCATTGTTCCTACTAGCGGGAAAAAAGCAAATACACCTGTAAAGAATCCCCATAGAGCCCAGTCTTTAACGCCGAAAAACCAATAGCCTGCCGCAGCAAAAATCCCCTGAATGATGCAAATGAGTGGTATTCCCAAAGCATTTGCTTTTACCAACATTTTTGTTTCACTGGCAAGCAAATGAATATTATTTGGTTTTAAAGGGATTATTTTTCTTAGGTATTTTTCAGTTTCCTGACCATTCATCAGCAGATAATAAAAAAGAAAAAACATCATCAGAATGTTTGTTAATATAACAGCGGTACTATTCAGAATCATCGGAATAAAAACTGAAATTTTTGCGGAAATCTCTTTAGCGTTGTCGGCTGTTAAAATTGAAATACCGGTAGAATTTTTTATTTTGTCGGCAACAACTTCTATCCCATGCAATATCTTATCTTGCTGTGCTGCCAACTGATTTATTTTAGGTGAAATCAATGCGATGCTTATGTAAACAGGTATTGCAATGATGATAAGGTAAATTGAGATGATGATGCAGGCAGCCAGTCCTTTTCTGCACTTATTGTCTGCTATCAGTTTGAAATAAAACGACCTGCTTAAAATGTACAATGTCAAGCCACCCAGTAATCCCGGAATAAAAACAGAAAGTTGTGTTATTAACAATACGGCAATAGTAATGATTATCGAAAACAAGAATACTTGTCTGAATCTGTCATTGAAATTTTCAGTTAACATGTCAAATTGATTTAACGCTTGTAAAATTATTGCCAAACTGATACACCTTCGCTGCAGTTGGCACAGATATCAATGTTCTTTCTGCTTTTCATGATGGATGACCGGAACTGTTTGTATTGTTTGTTTTGCCAGATTTTTTTAAAAGATTGATTTGAAAGATTTCCCAGTGGATGACTTGCGTCTTTGTCAAAGCAGCAGGGTACAACCATGCCATCCCATGTGATTACATTCGAATGCCAAAGTTTCCAGCATTGATTGGCAAGTTTGTTTTTAGGCGTAAATGTGCCCGTTTTATTTTTTTTATACCGGCTGTATTTTTCTATGGTTGGAATCAATTGATTGGGGTCATTTTCATAATCGTATATCTGGGCTGTTTTAAAGCGAACTTCATCAACGCCAACTTCTTTGGCCAGTTGTTTGATTTCTTCAATCTGATGTTCATTGTGTTTTACAACTAAGAATTGAAAAAAAACAAAAGGAGTTTTACTGTTTAATGTTTGTTTCCATTTAACAATATTTCTCGCGCCTTCTATCACTTTATCAATATTTCCACCTACTCGGTACTTTTTGTAAATATCCTGAGTTGTACCATCAATAGATATGATCAATCGGTCCAATCCGCTTTCAACTGTCTTTCTTGCATTTTCATCAGTCAAATAATGTCCGTTGGTGGAAGTGGCGGTATATATTTTTTTAGAAGAGGCATAGTTGACCATCTCAAGAAAATCCGGATTTAAATAGGGCTCCCCCTGAAAATAGAAAATCAGATAAACCAGCTGCTGATGAATATCATCTAAGGTTTCTTTGAAAAAGTTTTTTTGCAACATACCGGTTGGTCTTGAAAAAGAACGCAGACCGCTTGGACATTCTGGACAACGCAGATTACAACTGGTAGTAGGCTCAAAAGAAATTGAAATGGGAAGTCCCCATTGAACAGGTTTGCCTGTCATTCTGCTCACATAAAAACTGCTAAACACCTTAATTCCATTCCAAATTCTGGCTAAAGTCAGTTTGCTGGCTAAATTTAAACTATCATTTGTATTGAATTTTGGCATGGGGGTAAAATTACTAATATTTTGCTTGAACCTGTTGATTTGAATCATAGGTACACATAGTAGTTTTTATAAGTTTAAAAGTTCATTTAATTTTCAAGTACATTTATCAGAAATAATCACTCAATTTTACAAGGTAAAAGCAGAAATGAATCGACTGATTTATATATTAGCATTGTTAACCTCATTCGCGAAAGCACAATCTGTTCAGGGAAATTTCGATACGGATAATATTTCTTTTTTTGAAAAAAGAAATAATTCTCGATTGTCTGATAGAAATATTTCCAATGCAAACTCGAACAACTTTGATGTAACCTATTACCATTGTGTATGGGAAGTGGACCCTGCCATCAGATATATAAAAGGCAGTGTTACCATTTATTTCAAGATGCTTCAAAATGGTCAGTCTATTTCCGTTGATTTAATGAATGATTTGACTACTGACAGTGTAAAACAAGGTAGCAGTTTATTGCAATTTTCACATGTAAACAATGAATTGTCTATCACTCTGAATTCCATTGTTGATAAAGGCTCATTGGATTCGTTAACTGTTTATTATCAGGGCATTCCGGCCAATTCAGGTTTCGGTTCATTTATTCTTTCTACACATGATTTTATTCCAGTCATGTGGACATTAAGCGAACCCTATGGATCGAGGGATTGGTGGCCTTGTAAGAATGGATTGGATGATAAAGCTGACTCGTTAGATGTTTATATTATTCACCCTTCAGAATACAAAGCAGCATCCAATGGGCTTTTGCAGACTGAAATACCTATAGAAGGCGGAATAAAAACCATTACTCACTGGAAGCATCGTTATCCAATAGCATCTTATCTGGTATGCATGGCCGTTACCAATTACCTTTCTTTAAGTGATACAATCGATATTGACGGCAATCTACTTTCAATGCTAACATATTGTTACCCTGAAAGTCAGACGAGCTTTGCTGACGGAATTCAAAATACACAGGATGCCATGCGACTCTTCAGCAGTGCAATTTGTCCTTATCCGTTTATAAAAGAAAAATATGGTCATGTCCAGTTTGGTTGGGGAGGGGGAATGGAACATCAAACATCCACATTTTTGGTAAACACGGATGAAGTGTTGATTGCACACGAGTTGGCTCATCAATGGTTTGGCGATCAAATAACTTGCTCATCATGGCATGATATATGGCTGAATGAAGGGGTTGCAACTTTTTTTTCCAGATTTTATATGGAGAAAAAATACCCGGATAATGCAATCAATGCCAGAAGGCAAGTGTTAGAAGATATTGTAGTCGAGCCCGGTGGATCTGTATGGGTTGCAGATACATCGAATGTTGATAGAGTATTTGATTCGAGGCTTTCTTATAAGAAGGGTTCTTTTTTACTCGAAATGCTCAGATTGAAATTGGGAGACAGTGTATTCTTTGAAGGATTGAAAAATTATCAGTCCGATACTTCATTGACATATAAATATTCTTCTACAAAGGATTTGCAGCGAAATTTAGAAAATGTATCCAGTATATCCTTGAATCATTTTTTTGATCAATGGTATAAAGGAGCAGGTTATCCGTCTTATCATGTGCAATGGTCTATGTTGGGTAATCGACATGTTGAAATAAAAATCAATCAAAATACTTCTGACCCATCGGTTGATTTTTTTGAAATGTTGATTCCGATTAAGTGCATGAACTCAACTCAGGAAAAAGTCATTTTTTTGAATAATACTCTCAATCAAGAAATATTTATTGAAGATATTGGTTTTGCTCCTGATACTATTATAATTGATCCTGAATATCGTATCATCAGCAAAAATAATAGTGCAGAAAAAATCATTTTTTCTGATGATCGAGATCCAATAGTTGAAATCAATCCCAATCCGACAGAATATAATTTTATTGTTTATTTGAATGGATTTGTAAGTCCGACAGCAACATTGAGGGTATTCAATTCTATAGGACAATTGATGGAAGAGAAGACTGTCGCCCTTATAAATGGTGCCGAATGGGTTCAATTTAATTGTACAAATTGGCCAAAAGGGTTGTATTTTGTAAAAGTAATTTCAGGTGCTGCTCATGTCTCCAAGAGAGTATTAAAAATATAATAAAAGCAATGGAAGAAGAAACAAGAGAATTTTTAATTTTAATTGTAAACACGATTTCAATGGTGTTATTGTGGATGATGATAAATGTGTTTACGGGAATTTATATGGGATACGGTTTTTTTGAAAACGCTCCGGCTTGGAAAAATATACTCTATTATTTATTTCTTATTGGAACTTTTATTCTTCTTGTACTGTATTTGAAAAAGAAATGGAAATTGTAGTTGATCAACTGCTATGATCTTGTATAATCAACCATTGGCGATGAATTTTTTTAAACAACAAGGTAAAATGCCCTTGTAAATCTCCCATCGTTCTTGTTAAATGCCATTTGCCAGTAACTGAATAATACTGCCTGGATAATTTTTTAACATTTATAATGGTAAAATCGAGTTGGCCCATCGCAGATTTTTCTGGGTAGCCTTTTTTGTAATTGGTAAGCGTATTTTTCCATCCATATGTCACACCTGATTTTCCGATAAACATGAGAGAATCATTGTTCCAATAAGTTTTCATAAATCCTTCAATATCTCCATTGTTCCATGATTTTGTTTGAACAGATAAAGAATTCAAAATATTTTTTACTTCTTTTTTTTGTGAATAGGAAAAAGAAAAAATAAAAGTAAATGAGATAAAAAGAAAAATATATTTCACGTTGGGAATAAATTGGTTGTTCAGTTTAATGTTTATGGTGAGGAGAACTGCATTTGCTTTTTCTGGAAAGTCTGAAATTCATAAAATGAGCTGAGATAATCAATATCACAGCCAAACAAAGGAACAGAAATTCATACTCAATAAAAAATTGTTTTGCAACCAGAAAAACAAATCCTGTCATAAAAAAAAAGAGAGGAGAATAGACATGATGATGTTTTATATATCCATGATACAATGAATAGATGCCAACCGAAAAAGCAATCAATATCATTCCCCATTCAAATATTGAGTTGTGTATGATGTTGACGCCAAATAAAGGAAGAACAGGCAATAACAATGGAAGTACGCCACAATGAATGGCGCAAAGTATGGAAGTAATAATCCCAAGGCTATCCCAATTTATTTTTATATTCATCTGTCTGCGAAGTTAGTATATTTGCAATATTGTTGCAAATTGTTTTGTTGACGCAATTACATTTCAACTTAAAGTTGTCATAAAACGCTTATTTAATGAAAAAAGAAATTACTCAATTGTACCTTTGCAGCATATTATAGTGTATGAAAAAAAATAATTGGTGGATCTATATCGTATTCTTCTCTCTGTTGCTGGCAGGTTTTTTTTGGGCTATTTACGACGAGCGACCTTTTCATGAGTCAAAGTTGAAAGTAATCAATGCTTCTATTCCTGTATTTCAATTTATCAATCAGGATGGAAAAGTCATTAGCCAAAAAAATACAGAAGGGAAAGTATATGTAGCTGAATATTTTTTTACAACCTGTAAAGGTATTTGTCCCAAGATGAATGTAAGTATGAGGCGGATTTATGATCTCTTTAAGGACGAGCACGATTTCATGATAATATCCCATACCTGTATGCCCGAGGTAGACAGCGTTACATTATTAAAGGCTTATGAATATAAAATGCTATCAGGAACAATTCAAAAAAATGATGACGGTTCTTATAAGTTGATAAATCAACCTGATGACACCATCTATTCTGTAAAAAATAACAATTGGAATTTTGTAACAGGAGATAAAACAGTATTATACAAACTTGCCCGTCAGGGGTATATGATTGACAACGGAAAACCTGACAGTTTGCAGAAAATAGAAAACCAGTTTATACACACTCAATTTTTCGCTTTGGTTGACAGATACGGAAGGGTCAGAGGTATCTATGATGGACTGAAAGAAGAGGAAGTACAACAATTAATGAATGATATTCCGGAATTATTGAATGAAAAGATTGATCATACCAGATTTCTGAATGGGTTTAGCAATAGTCCGAATTAAACGTATATCATAATGAATCAGACACTTGACATACTGAAAAAAAACGGATTAAGCGTAACGGAAGGACGTAGGGAGATATTGAATTTATTCATTCAATCAGATGGAGCACTCGCTCATGCTGACATTGAAAGCAATACAAAAATTTCATTTGACAGGGTAACTGTTTACAGAACTTTACAAACCTTTGTAGAGAATGGAATCATTCATCAAATACCTACAACCGACAACACCATATTATACGCTTTATGCAAAGATAAATGTGGTGCAGGTCATCATCATGATGAGCATGTTCACTTCATCTGTAATGAATGTGAAAAAACAATTTGTTTGGATGATGTTACTGTCCCTTCTGTTAAATTTCCAAAGGGTTTTCATCCTTTACAATCCGCAATGGTTGTAAAAGGAATTTGCAGTGACTGCAGAAAAAATTGACTCAATTAAATTAGTTCTATATTTTTATTTGCAAATTATTTTTCCATTTCACTTTTAACGAAGTCCATTAGTTTTTTAATGGTATCCGGAGAAAAATCAAAAGACAGACCTGCCGTTTTGTATAATTCAGGTAATGTTTTTGTGCCTCCAAGGCTGAGGGCTTTACAATAATTTTCAAGAGCGGCTTTTTTATCTTTCTTGAATTGCATCCACATACCTATGGCTCCTAATTGTGCTATGCCATATTCAATGTAGTAGAAGGGCACTTCAAATAGATGGAGTTGGCGTTGCCAGGCATTTCCTCTGTAATTTTCCAGACCACTATAATCAATCACATTGTCTTTGAACTCTTCAAGGATTGACAACCAGTTTTGTTGTCTCTCTTCATGTGTATGATTTGGATTCAAATACAACCAATGCTGAAATTTATCAATTACTGCAATCCATGGGAAAATGGTAATCACTCTTTCCAGTTGGTGTTCTTTGGCTCTTTGAAGATCTGTTTCATTTACAAAAAAACTATCCCAATAGTCCATGCTAAATAATTCCATAGACATACTGGCTACTTCCGCAATTTCCATCGGATATTCTTTGAAACCGCTTAGCGTTAAATGGTGTGCGAGAAAAGAATGAACTGCATGCCCGCCTTCATGAACCATAGTAGTGACATCATGCATTTGTCCGGCAGCATTCATAAAAATAAAAGGAGCACCGCTTTCTGCCAGCGGACAATTGTATCCGCCTGGGGCTTTTCCTTTTCTGCTTTCTAAATCGAGGTGTTTAAGTTCACGCATTTTGGAAAGGCATTCACCGAAAAACGGACTCAGTTTATTAAAGCAATCTATGGATTTCTCCAGCAATTCATTACCTGTTTTAAATGGATGCAAGGGCTCAGTTCCTGCTGGTTCTGCTTCGAGATCCCAAGGCCTGAGGGTTTCTACACCTAATTTTTCTTTTTTTCTTTTATAAATTTCATTCACCAGAGGCAGCACATGTAGTTTTACGGCTTCGTGAAATTGCAGACAATCTTCATGAGTATAATCAAATCGGCCCAATTCCTTAAAACGATAATCTCTGTAATTGTCAAATCCGGCATTTTTAGATTCGGCATTTCTTATATCAATCAATTTGTCAAAAAGATTGTTCAAGGACTCTCTGTCTTGCAATCTTCTTTGTTGGATTTTATGATAGACGGATTCTCTGATATTTCTGTCACTATTTTCTAAAAATTTAGCGGCTTGTTGCAGTGTGTATTGTTCACCGTTAACATCTACTGTCATTGCACCGGTGATTTGACCATATTGCTGCTGCAATACGGAAATCTCTGCCTGTAAAGGAATGTTTTCTTCCCGGAACAGTTCAATACTTTTTTTTACGTTTCTTATATAAGTAAAATATGTCTCCTTTTGCAAATCATTCAGCAAAGGAGATGAAATCAGTTTTTTATTCAGCGTGTCTGCATAAGGTTGAATATTAGGCTGAATGTGTAAACAAAAAAAATTGAAAGATTCTTCCAGTTCTTTGTTTTGCGTATCGCAGGTCATTTTAATTTGCCGCCAGCATGCATCTTCACTGACAGCGGCTTCCAGTTCGCTTTGATCTTTCAGCCACTGTTCCAGTTTTTCTAAGGTAGAAATATCTCTGTCAACCAACGCTTTAAAATAAGGCTCAACACTGTTCCAATCTATAACAGTAAAATTATCAGGCAGAAAACTACGTGTTAGTTTTTTAATATCAGCTGAATAAGTCATTTGCATATTTTTAATTTTTTGTCAAGAACAAAATATCAAAGCTAGTTTACAATAAAAATCCGCCATTGGCGGATTAAGGATTAATAAAATTTGTTACTTCAAATATTAGGCCATTTTTCTGGGCGTGTTAATTTTTTTTGCAGGTGCGTTTTTAACCGCTGCAGCCTTTGCAACGGCAGGTTTAGCAGTGGCTGCTGTTTTCTTTTCAGTAACTGTTTCGTTTACAGCATCTTCTGTATTCGAATCGGATAGCTTTATTTCAATATTGTTTTTAATTAGAATATCGAACCATTTTATCATTTTCTTCATATCGCTTCCATATACCCTTTCAAAATCCATATTTGGGTATACTTTTTGAAAATAAGATTTAATTTCACCTGCCTGATTACTGTCAGGAAGTTTTTCAGTGCTGTTTTTCATAGCAAGAAATACTTCTATAAGGTTTACATTTTCGCCTGTTGTAAAGATTTCTATACTTTCTAAATGTGAAAAACTATGAATTCTGTTGCTTACAAATTTGGTACTTTTGTCTTCAAGAGATCGAACAATTCCTCCATCAGCTTTGGAAGATACTAATTCAAATAAACCGCTTAGCCCGGTTACGGCTACTAACTTATTGTATTCCATACTATAATTTTGAGGGTGCAATATAATTCTTAATCATCAAAAAGCTCATGTCTTACAATAAAATAATATGCTAAAATCATTATTAAGATTATTCGGAATAGGAAATAAAATAGATTACAAACAATTGATGCAAAATGGCGCCATTATTATAGATGTAAGAAGCACAGGTGAATTTACATCAGGGCACATCAAAGATTCCCTGAACATTCCGCTAAATCAGTTGACAAATAATGTAAGTAAATTGAAAAACAAACAACAAACTATTATTACCTGTTGTGCCTCAGGAATGAGAAGTGCTTCTGCAAAATCGATTTTACAATCACTTGGGTATGAGCACGTTTACAATGGGGGAGGATGGTATTCACTTCAAAGAAAAATAATGTAACCTTTTCACATCTTTCATAAATTTAGAACATCTATGAGGTTTAAAAAATTTATACTTAAAAGAAAGAAGCCAGCTATCGTAATATCGGCAATAATAGTACTTAATATAATTTTTGGTTTTGATGCCAGGTTTACAATCATTAATCTTTTATGGCTGTTGATTTAATAAAAATATTGATCCTTTGTACGGGTAACAGTTGCAGAAGTCAAATAGCTCATGGTTATCTTGAAAATATGTTGAAGCAAAAGGCTGAAATATTTAGTGCCGGAATAGAAACGCATGGATTGAATAGCAATGCAGTTTTTATAATGCAGGAAGATGGAATAGATATTTCTGAAAATACATCAAATTATGTTGAAGAATATCGTGATATACAATTTGATTATATAATAACTGTTTGTGACAATGCTAAAGAAAGTTGTCCTGTATTTTATGGCAATGGGAAATTGTTACATAAGAACTTTCCTGACCCTTCGAAAGTAGATGGTTCGATGCATCAGAAAATCGAAAATTTCAGAAATGTAAGAAATCAGATAAAAAAATATTGCGAATATTTTATACAATCTGAATTGAAAATAAATTATTGAATATGGAGAAAAAAAATAAAGTTGAGGAATTAATAAATCAGTTAAGTGATGAAAGAAAGGATGTAATGCAAAAACTCAGAAAAGTTATTGTAAAAAATCTTCCAGAAGGATTTGAGGAGGGCATTAATTATGGAATGATTTCTTATTTTGTTCCGCACAGCATATATCCCAAGGGGTATAAGTGCGATTCCAAGTTACCACTTCCTTTTATTTCTATCGCATCTCAAAAAAATTTCATTGCACTTTATCACATGGGTATATATGCCAATATAGCCTTGCAGGATTGGTTTGTAAAGGAG
>CANFOP010000042.1 GCA_947448685.1 Chitinophagaceae bacterium
TACGATGTCCGTGTTTTTTACGGAAACCTTTTCTTCTTTTCATTTTAAAAGCGATTACTTTATCACCTTTGATTAAGTCATTTACAATTTCAGCTTTTACAACAGCCTTTACATTTGATCCGCTGCTGATACTTCCACCGTTATCAGTCATCAAGACATCAGTGAATTCTACCGAATCACCGGCTTTGCCATCAATGTGCGGAACATATAAACTGTCTCCTGCTTTTACTTTAAATTGTTGACCTGCGATTTTAACTACTGCTAGCATAACATTCCCGAATTTAGGACGGCAAAGGTAAGTATTTTGGGTGATTGATGAGAAGTTTTTTTATTTTTTTTTAGAAAAATTGCGAAAAAAAGTTCCAAAATAATAAATCATAACCTATATATAAATAAAAAGCAGTATTAAAAAATATAATATTAAAAATGAGTCACATTTGTTGTTGGTAATTTTAACTGCGCTATATTATTTAAATCTTTTAATCGCTTACGGTCAAATCTAACTACTTTTACAAGATCTATGCGTTCCATTCTCCGAATTTTACAATTACTGTATAACATTTATGCCTGCATTGTATTTCTGATTTTACTCCTAATGCTGTTTCCGTTGGTTTTGTTGACTTTTTTTCTTCCTTCAAAAACCAGGGGAAATGTTATTTACATTTTAACCAGGTATATTGTTGATATCGCAATGTTATTGCTTGGGATTTTCCATACCAATATTTACGAGTATCCTCACGATAGAAGAAAGCCTATGATTTTTGTTTTCAATCATATTTCCTACCTGGATGCCTTGGTTATTTTAAAAGCCATCCGAAGACAACATATACGTGGATTGGGAAAATATGAAATTGCTAAAATTCCGATTTTTGGGTTTATATACAGCAGTGCTGTAATCATGGTTAAAAGAGCTGACAAAGAAGATCGTGCAAGATGCGTAGCAGATTTAAAGAATGCGGTCAATAGTAATATATCCATTGTACTTTCTCCAGAAGGAACTTTTAACGAAACCAATAAACCGCTCATCAATTTTTATGATGGCGCTTTTAGGATTGCCATTGAAACCAATACTCCCATTAAACCATTATTGTTCTTGGATACTTTTGATCGTTTGAATTATACCAGAGCCCTTTCTCTCACACCCGGGAAATCAAGAGTGGTTTATTTGGAAGAGATACCAGTATTGAATTACACTATAGATGACATTCCCGTTTTAAAACAAAAAGTGTACGATGTGATGGAAGCTGCCTTGATTCAATATAAAGCCAGTTGGATAAAAAGTGAATTATAGAAATGTCTTTGTTTGATGAAATAGAAAACAACAATACCCAACCGGGCTGCTGGGCGGAAATCATTTTGCCACTGGCTCTACCTGCCACTTATACATACGAAGTACCCTCTCATCTTATCAGTAAATTAAAAGTTGGTTGCAGGGCTGAAGTAGTTTTCGGAAAAAATAAAAAATATGCCGGCATCATCTGGTCTTTTTCTTCCCAAAAACCAAACTATGTTTCCAAGCCTATTCTGAATATCATTGATGATGAACCTATCGTTTATCCTCAACAAATGAAATTATGGAAATGGATAAGCGATTATTACATGTGCACTTTGGGCGAAGTGATGGCAACGGCCTTGCCTGCCAATTTTAAATTGAGCAGTGAAACAATTATTATTGTAAATGATGAGGCAGGGGAGGATTTCGCTCATCTGAATGACGAGGAATTTATGGTGGCAGAAGCATTGTTGATTAAAAAACAATTGCAAATCACAGAGATACAACAGATACTGGACGCCTCTCATGTTTATCCAATTATAAAATCGCTTCTTGACAAAAACATTTGTTTTATTTGGGAAAAGTTAAACGAGAAATATAAACCCAAAAAAGAAACTTTTGTAAGACTCCATCCTGTTTACTCCGATGAAAATAAATTATCTTCTTTGCTCAATGATTGGAAAGGCGCCCATAAACAAATGGAATTGTTGCTGTCATTTATTCATTTGAATAGGACAGAGTCCATGGTTTTGAAATCTGAACTTTTAAAAAAATCCAATGCTTCTGCAGCTCAGTTCAACGCTTTATGTGAAAAGAATATTCTCATTGCAGAGAAAATGAATGTCGACCGAATTCGCGTTCTGCCAAAAAATATATTAATTGATTTTGAATTGTCTGAAAGTCAACTCAATTGTTTGCATGAAATTAAAAATCAATTTTCTCAAAAAAATGTTGTTTTACTGAAAGGTGTAACAGGCAGTGGAAAAACCCTCTTGTATATAAAATTGATGGAAGAGCAGTTAAAACTTGGTAAGCAGGTTTTATATCTTTTACCTGAAATAGCGTTGACCACTCAGATTATTCGTCGATTGCAAAAGCATTTTGGAGGTCATATCGCAGTATACCATTCCAAATTCAATGATCAGGAAAGAATTGAATTATGGAATAAAATTAAGTCGGGAGAGATAAGTGTGCTGTTAGGAGCAAGAAGTGCTTTATATCTTCCATTCAATAATATAGGTTGCATCATTGTAGATGAAGAACATGACGCATCATTCAAACAACAGGATCCCGCACCCAGATACAATGCCCGGGATACTGCTGTATATTATGCCTCACTTTTTGGCGCAAAAGTTCTGCTGGGTAGCGGAACACCTTCTATCGAGAGTTATTACAATGCGGCTCAACAAAAATACGGATATGCGGCATTGAATGAAAGGTACGGTGGAATTGAAATGCCATTGATAGAAGTAGTCAATACGCTGCAAGTCGCATCCAAAGGAAAAGTAATGATCAGCCCACAACTGAATGAGGCGATTCAACAATCTATGGATAAGGAAAAACAGGTCATTCTTTTTCAGAACAGAAGAGGATACAACCCTTATCTCATTTGCGGAACTTGTGGCAATATCCCTCAATGCAAGCATTGTGATGTGTCACTGACACTGCATAAATTTACCAATAAACTTCATTGTCATTACTGCGGAAGTAATTATCCCAAATTACATGCATGCATAGCATGCGGTTCAATGGATTGGATAGAAAAAAATTTTGGAACAGAAAAAATTGAAGAACAACTTGAAAATGATTTTTCAAAATACAGGATTGCAAGGATGGATGTGGATAGTGTAAAAGGTAAATATGCCCACGATACGCTTATTCAACAATTTGAACAGCATCGGCTGGATATTCTGGTAGGCACTCAAATGGTTGTGAAAGGATTGGATTTTGATAATGTAAGTCTGGTTGGTATTTTAGATGCAGATGGGCTATTGAGTTTTGCAGATTTCAGGGTGAATGAAAGGGCTTTTCAATTGATGGAACAGGTTAGCGGAAGAGCCGGAAGGAAACACGCTCAAGGTAAAGTACTGATTCAAACCATCAATCCCAAACATCCTGTAATTCAATTTGTAAAGAATCATGATTATAAAGCCTTTTATGAAAATGAGATTTCAAACAGGCAATCATTCGCTTATCCGCCATTTACCAGATTGATTAAATTAACTTTAAAACATAAAGACAACGAATTATTAAAAACGGCATCCACTAAATTAGTGGCATCACTAAAACAGGATTTTAAAAATTGGGTAGTAGGTCCTGCTCCACCTGCCATCCCCAGATTGAGGAATCAATATTTGATGGAGATATTGCTAAAAATTCCAAAAGAGATTGGCGGTATGGCAAATTATAAAAAAGCAATTCAGCACCATATTATTTTGTTGCAAAGTGAGAAATTGTTCAAATCAATAACTATTATTGCAGATGTAGACCCGTTTTAAATAAATATCAGTGAAAATTCAGGAAAACATATCATTAAAGTCCTTCAACACTTTTGGAATGAATGTTGTTGCAAGGTATTTTGCCACTTTCAATTCCGCAGATCAACTGAAGGAAATGATTGAAAGTATAGATACTGAAAACAAGGAAGATTTGATATTGGGAGGAGGAAGCAATATTCTGTTTACAAAGGATGTTGATGGGTTGGTTTTAAAAAATGAGATGGAAGGTATTGAAATAATTGAAGATAATGAAGAACACATATACATCAAGGCGGGTGCTGGAATGAACTGGCATCAGTTTGTATTGTATTGTATTCATCATGGATATGCAGGTATAGAAAATTTAGCTTTGATTCCCGGAAGTATGGGTGCTTCTCCCATTCAGAACATAGGTGCCTATGGAGTAGAGATAAAGGATGTTTTTTGTTCACTGCAAGCCTTTCATTTAAAAGATAAATGCAATGTTGTTTTTTCACATGCTGATTGTGATTTTGGTTACAGAGAAAGTGTATTTAAAAATAAATTCAAAAATCAGTTTGCCATCACTTCGGTTACATTCCGTTTGAATAAAAAGCCTATATATCATGTTACTTATGGTGCCATCAATCAGGAACTTGAAAGCATGGGCATCCGGGAACTTTCCATCAAAGCGATTGCACAAGCGGTAATGAACATACGAAACAGCAAACTTCCCAATCCTTCTGTAATAGGTAATGCAGGCAGCTTTTTTAAAAACCCTGAAATAAGCAATGAGCAATTCACTCTAATTAAATCATCTTATTCTTCCATTACAGGTTACCAAACAACAAACAACATGATGAAAATTGCAGCCGGTTGGTTAATTGAACAAACAGGCTGGAAAGGTTTCCGCGAGGGCGATACCGGATGTTTCGACAAACAAGCGCTGGTTTTGGTAAATTATGGCAAAGCAACAGGAATGCAGATATTCGAATTAAGTGAAAAAATTATCAGGTCTGTTCACCAAAAATTCGGTATAACACTTCAAAGAGAAGTGAATATTCTGTAGAACACAATCACCTTTTTAATTGAAATCATCTTCAGAAAAATGCTGACTGCCAATATCCAGCATACTTCCCATCAGGTCTTTAAATTCAATTTTTGAATCAATTATTTTTTTACTGATCAGTGAATAACTTGCCAGTCCGTGCAGAACAAATTCCATCAACATGGCAGTTTCCATTTCATTTAAATTGTTATATAGTTTTTTAACAAGTGCATGCAATCCATCCACCTTATATAATAATTGAATTTTGTCGGCATCCTTTGATTCAATAAACAAATTCAGTTGATTACCTTGATCAAACCATTTGATGATGGATTTGTAAGGGTTTTCATCTTTGACAGTATCTTTGTTTTTCCTTTTCTTTAATGTTTCAGGATTTGGAAAATAATCTGAAAACAATGTTCTGATTGATTTGTCTATGAGATTGTACGCTACCTGATAAGGGCCTTCTTGTTCTCCTTCATACACTAATTCTATCTTTCCGGTAATGGAGGGTACGATAGCCATGAAATCACTTATCCATACTTGAGTATCTTTTTCATGATGAATGATGGCACGACGTTCTGCTGCACTCATAGCATTCTCATATGCAGAAATCGTGAGTCTTGCACTAACGCCACTTTTTCTGTCTACCAACTCACTGTTTCTTGCTTCAAATGAAACCTGTTCAATAAGTCTTTTAATTAAATCACTCATTACCACTTTTTCTTCTTGCAATTGAATTTTGTTGGCTTCCTGTGAAGTGATGGCGAGAGAGGTTTCTATGTTTTTAGGATAGTGAGTCATGATTTGACTTTGAATTCTGTCTTTCAGTGGAGTGACAATACTTCCTCTGTTCGTGTAGTCTTCAGGGTTGGCTGTAAAAATAAAAAGAATATCCAGTGGCAGCCTCATTTTAAATCCTCTGATTTGTAAATCTCCTTCTTCTAAAATATTGAATAAAGAAACTTGAATTCTTGCCTGCAAGTCGGGGAGTTCATTGATTACGAAAATGCAGCGATTGCTTTTAGGTATAATGCCATAATGCAAAACTCTTTCATCAGCAAAATTCAATTTTAAATTAGCGGCTTTTATTGGGTCAATATCTCCTATGAGGTCAGATACACTTACATCAGGTGTTGCCAGTTTTTCTCCATATCTTTTGGATTTATGAATCCATTCAATGGGCGTATCATCACCTTTTTCGCTGATTAAATTGATTGCAAAATGTGAAATAGGATTTAACGGATCATCATTGATTTCGCTTCCTGCAACAATAGGGATATATTCATCCAATAATGCTGTCATTTGGCGCGCGATACGTGTTTTCGCCTGACCACGTAAACCAAGGAATAAAATATTGTGTTTGCTGAGTAATGCTCTTTCTGTATCTGGAATAACGGTATCCTCATAACCCAAAATTCCGGGGAATGTATTTTCATTGCTCTTCATTTTGAGGATAAGATTATTTCTTATTTCATCTTTAATGGATTTTGAAATCCATCCTGATTTTTTTAATGCTCCAATTGTATTGATGTTCTTCATTTTTGAGGTTGGTTGTAATGATTTTTAAATTTCGAAAATGGCATGGTATGTTAATATTGAATTAGAACATGGGTTTACTTTTTCCACTTTCAAAATCTTTAAAAATGAAGGAGCCGAGTTTGTCAAGTGATGCAAAAAAAGCCTTTCCATGATTGGCTTCAGTAAATTCATGAACAAAGTTCTGCAAATAGGGATCGCTGGCTATCATAAAAGTGGTAATAGGAATTTTTAATTTTTTACATTGAGTCGCTAAACTCATGCACTTATTCATTATTTTCCTGTCAATGCCAAAACTGTTCTTATAATAGTTTTTTCCAACTTTCAAACAGGTAGGTTTCCCATCTGTTATCATAAAAATCTGTTTGTTCGGGTTGCGTCTTTTTCTTAATAATTCCATTGCAAGTTCAAGTCCTGCCACTGTATTGGTATGATAAGGACCAACTTGCAAGTAGGGGAGGTCTTTAACCTGAATGGTCCAGGCATCATCACCAAATACGAGGATGTCCAGTGTATCTTTGGGATATTTAATTTTAATGAGTTCACTCAATGCCATGGCAACTTTTTTGGCAGGTGTGATTCTGTCTTCTCCGTACAATATCATGGAATGAGAAATATCAATCATCAATACGGTGGAGGTTTGTGTTTTAAAGTCCGTTTCTTTGATTTCAAGATCATCTTCCTGTATGAGGAAATGATCTATTCCATGATTTACTTGTGCATTTCTGATGGATGTATTGAAATCTATCTGATCCATGGAGTCTCCGAAAATGAATGGTCTGGTTTCAGAATTTATTTCATCTCCTTTACCGGTTTTGAAAATCTGATGATTGCCACTTCCGGCTTTTTTTATTTTTCCAAATATCTCATCCAGACTTCTTTTGCGAATACTCTGCTCTGTTTTAGGAGTTATGTTTATCTCACCTGAAACCTTGTTTTCATTGATGTATCCTTTTGCTTTCAGGTCTTCAATAAAATCACCCATCCCATAGTCATCATCTGTAAGCTTGTACTCCTTGTCCAGTTCATTCAACCATTGAATAGCTTCATTGTAGTCTCCGCTGGTATATGTCAATAATTCTGTAAAAAGAGGAAACAATTTTTCGAAATTGCTTTTCTCCTTATCATCGGAATTATATTTTGAAAATACAAAATTATACATTGGTCAATCTTGAAAAGATGAATGATTGCAGGTACAATATAGTAAACAAAATGATTGCCGATTAGTTTATATTGTAGATAAAAAAAAGTCCTGTAGAATTGTACAGGACTTATGAGAATAAAAATTATGATGTATTATGGTTTGGCTGTATCGGTTGATGCTTTTTCTTTAACCTGTGCAGAAGGTTTGATGGCTTCTTTCATCATTTTAAATTGTTGTTCCAAACCATTCATGCTGTTGATTAAATTTGAATTTCTTGATTCTTCATCAGATAATGCGTCTCTTCGTGAATCTGGTAAAGATTGGTAGTATTCGGACTGTTGGTTCATATCGTCATGCAAACTTTTACTGATTTTTCTGGCAAGTTTATCATCATCTGATTTAAGCGCCGCATACAATGTTTGCAAAGAAATTTGATTGTGTTGCTCATAGCGCCCAATCATTCCGTAAGGAATATTTTCCTGTAACATCATTTTATCGCATCTGTTAAGCAATTTTGAAGCATCTTCTTTTCTGCCTGCTTCAGCAAGCGCACCTGCCGCTTGGGCGTATGCTAGTCTGATACTGTTCAAATGACGACGATTTTCTTCATCATAAAAAACACCTTTTGTTTCGGCATTACCAAATTTAAACTTATTCATCATTATATCAGTTACCCAATTCAAATCTACTCCTGCATTTTCAACAGGTACCAATTGATAAGTCATACCTTTTTGACGAAGGTACTTTTCAAAACCGAGTTCTCCATATGGAGAAGTGAAGCAAATTGGACGTTTCCATTTGTTGGCTGCAATGATATTTAAAATCGCCGCATCGTTTTTGTATAGATAATTTTTTGACACTTCAAATCTTATCTCTTTTCCAACAATGTCATTTGCATTGATAGTTCCGTTTCTTCTTACTAATGCCGAATCTACCGGTATTGATACTTTTTGAGAAGGAAAAACATTCATGACTTCGTTGTCATTAATGATTGTACCTTTCGCAGGATCGTCTGAACCGGCATAATCTTTCATCATGGTATACAAGTCCATGTATTGATTTTTATCAACAGAGGCATTAGGTACATAACGAATCACGTCTCTGTTGGATCCTTCTATCTGAGCCGCTGACCAAATGGGGTCAATAGGGTCACTGTTATTTACTTTGTATCTCAATTGATTGATATACCAATCAGTTCCCAGTAAACTGCTGTTGATCACCCGTACATCATTTCTGATTCCTTCTACTTCCTGTGCATACCAAAGAGGGTATGTATCATTGTCACCAAATGAAATCAAAACAGCATTGGGCGGACAACTTTCCAGGTAGTCAATTGCCAAGTCTCTCGCTAAAGTTTTATGGCTTCTGTCGTGATCATCCCATTCCTGATTTGCCATAATAACGGGTACAGCCAAAAGGCAAAGAATACTCGCCAAAACGCCAGACAATTCCTGGTTTTTGATTAATTTTTCAATAATTTCTTTTATGTACAATACACCTAACCCAATCCATATGGCAAAAGCATAAAAAGAACCTACATAAGCATAGTCACGCTCACGGGGTTGGTTACCCGCTTGATTAAGATAAAGACAAATGGCAAGTCCTGTGAAGAAAAACAACAGACCTGTAACCAAAGTATCTTGTTTGTCTTTTTTAAGTTGATACAATAATCCCAACAAACCAAGTATGAAAGGCAACATGAATAGTTTGTTATTCGCTTTGTTGTGTTTTAGTGTGTCGGGCATTTTGTCCTGATCACCTAAACGCATGTTGTCATAGAAACTGATACCTGTTAACCAGTTTCCATCTCTGGGATTGCCCATGTTTACACCCTGCACATCATTTTGCTTTCCTGCAAAGTTCCACATGAAATAACGCCAATACATCCAGTTTATCTGGTAGTCAAAAAAGAATCCAATGTTTTCAGCCATAGTAGGGGCTCTCTCCCAATTGCCGTCTTTGTCTTTGCTTATTCCAGCCCAGTTGGCATAATAGTCTGCATGCCCTTGATCGTTGCTTTGGTCCCACATACGAGGAAAAGCATGTTTGTCGGCATCAGCATAAACATATTCTACCTTACGTCCATTTTTTTCATATTTCCCATTAGACTTAACATTGGTAGATGAAGTGTTTACTTCCTGTATTTGAGCAGTAAAATCTTGTCCGTACAGAATAGGCCAGTCTCCATATTGTTCCCTGCTTACATATCCCACCAGACTCACAGGATTATCAACATTAAACATGTCGACACTTGGATTAGCATTACTTCTAACCATCGTGGTGAAATAAGTAGAATAGCCCAAGAGCATGAATGTAAAACTCCAAATTCCCAGTTTTAAAAAATTCCAATTCTTTTTTTCTGCGATTCGTAGTGCATAAAATAAAACAATACCTATCAGTACAAAGAAAAAGGCAAACCCAACAAAATAGGATTGGCCAAAACTGTTTACAAATAAAATATCCATATTGGCAGCGCCTTTGATGCTCCATTGGATAACGGCTTTTTGAACAAGTCCTGTAATGATACATCCTATCAAGAATGCAAAGAAAGTGCCCTTGTTGGTTGGTTTGTATCTTTTAAAATAATAGATGACAAGGATAGCGGGTATAGTAAGCAAGTTCAATAAATGCACACCGATAGACAATCCCATCAGATAGAATATCAAAATAATCCATCTGTCAGCTTTAGTGAAATGGCCTTTGATTCCTTGCTCCTGTTCTTCAGTTACATTTTGCTCCCATTTCAGCATTGCCCAAAATACTATTGCAGTGAAAAAAGAAGATAGTGCATACACCTCACCTTCAACGGCACTATACCAGAAAGAATCAGAGAATGTATAGGCTAAAGATCCCACAACTCCGGCAGACATAATTCCCAAAATCTTATTGCCGGTTAATTCTTTTCCATCTTTCTGAACTATTTTTCTGGCGAAGTGAGTGATGGACCAGAATAAAAAAAGGATGGTGAATCCACTGGCTAAGGCACTCATCGTATTGATTCCTGTTGCGGCATTGTGTGGTCCGAATGGAATCATAAACAATCTTCCAATCAACACAAAAAGCGGGGCGCCCGGTGGATGAGGAATTTGAAGTTTGTATGCACTTGATGCAAATTCTCCACAATCCCATAAGCTTCCGGTAGCTTCCATGGTCATTAAATAAACAGCACAAGCAATCAGGCATATAGCCCAACCTGTAAGATTGTTAATACGTTTGAAATTCATAATATTAAATGGTTATAGGTGAGCAAATATACTTATGTTTAAATTTCATTGCTCATTTTATGATGGAATTAATTGTAAAAGAAACAAAATAATTACATGTTACAGAAGTTTATATATTTCAGTCATCTTGGTGTTCATTAAAATATTGAAAAAATGTTAGAACCATTATTCATCATTAATGTTTTTATTATCAGTGAATCCTTCCAGATGACGCTGAATGTAATCAGGCACTTTATTTAAAAAATCATAGCCTGTTTTTTCTTCAATTTCATTAATAGTAGTTCTATATGAATACCAAGGCATTGATTTTACTTCTTGGTTATTCGGAATATCTACCGCTATTACTCTTGTGTTGTTGGTGATTCTTTGAAGATCATTGTTGCCAAGAGGTAATACTACAATTATTTTCCAGCAATGTGAGGGAACATAAATATGTCCATTTCCAATTTTTTCTGTGTATCCCTTGCTGCCAGTTCCGCCTGTGCCATAACCACCTGTTATAATATAGAGTTCATTTCCATTATCCATTAATTTACGGCAATAGTTTTCCAGTGCAACCCAGGTTATTCTATTTAAATTGGGAGATTGAGGAATCATATTTGTCATAAGAAATGTTTCAGCATTGAATTCATCATTCAGGTCTCTGTCTTCAGAAGGACAAAGATGACCTCTGTCAAAGCCAGTTTTAGTATAATCCTTGGTAGATACTTTATAAAAATTATTTGGCAATTCTTTATCAGATGCAAAACAATTACACCTCTTAGCATTTCCTTTCCATGAAGTGGTTAAATGCCAGCTTACCCAGTTGGAGCATCCTTTCGAATTGTTGTAGGATAATGCATAAGATTGTTTGATCATTAAAAAATTAAAAGACTGATGAAAATCATTCACAGCTTTGCTTGGATTTCCGGTCAATAAATTATCGTTTAAATCATATTGATCTAAAAATTCAAATAGAAAAGAATTTGATGTTGCAGAATAATTATTTCGCAGATATTCATTTTCAAAAAATAATTTTTTTTTATCAGTTTTATTTAAGCCATTTTGAAAGGCAAGAGATAGTAGAGTAAAAATGAAAAGAAGTAGTTTCTTCATCGATAGTTTATCTGATTTTGGTTTGGTTTTTGTATGTAAAATACTATTATGCATGAGATTTTTAAATGTAGTTTCTATTTCTATGAATAAGAATACTAAGTAATTTTACTTAAAATATCTCATTAAATAAATTTTAACAAAACAAACTAAGTATATTTCTGTCAAAATTGTTAGATTGCAAAAAAAATATAATTAATCATGCTGGTTAAAAAAGTTCCATTGTATTTTGCAATCATTGCATTTTTATTGCCTGCATCTGGTTTGGTTTTTTTTATGTTTCATGAACAAAAAGTTGAGTTAGATAAAGAATTGGTGGCTCAGGATTCTTTTAATCCGTGTAATTTAAAAATAAAAAGATTGAATGGGTATCAATTTATTCGTCCGTTGTTATATGCTGAACCTTCTTGTGAATCTGACAATTTAACCCAGCACAAAGCCGAGATTGAATCAATTATCAACACAAATAAATCTCAGGGAAATATATCTACTGCATCTGTCTATATAAGAGAGTTTTCCAAGGCAGAATGGATTTCAATCAATGACAATGAAAGATACAGTCCGGGTTCTTTGATGAAGGTTCCTGAGTTGATTGCTTTTTATAAAATGAATGAAAAGACGCCAGGGCTTTTTAGCAGAAAAATTAAATATGATCGCGAATATATAACGGACAAGCATCCAGTCTATCTTTCCAAACAAATTAAAATTGGAGAGACCTATACCATTGGAGAATTGCTTAAGTATATGATTGTTTATTCTGATAATAATGCTACTATTTTATTAAATCAGATTGTTGATGAGAATATTTTTAAAAGGGTTTTTTCAGATATAGGATTGTCGGAACCGAATTTTAAATCAACTGAGTACCCTATCACAGTCAATGATTTTTCCATTTTTATGAAAGAGTTATACAACGCTTCATATTTGTCTCAGGAAGATTCTGAAACTTGTTTGGAAATGTTAAGCAAGAGTGATTTCAAGGAAGGGTTATTAAGTGGGTTACCGGGAAATTGTGATGTAGTTCATAAGTTTGGAGAGGGTGGGGCTGACAATAATCCTCACTTCAGCGAATCTGCCATTGTTTACTGCGGCAAAAAGCCTTATTTAATTACTATTATGACCAAAGGAGCAGATATGAAAAAATTACCAAAGGTTATAAGTGAGATATCTAAAAAAGTTTATAATATTATGAGTGTGAGAGCGTAAGCGATTGCTGCTTTCTGTTTTTTTTCTCCTCTATTGATTTTTTTCTCTTTAATTGATTCATTTCAGTTAATTTTAATTGAATATTTATCAATCTACACGCTATTTGTCCTATATGTCTGCATTATCTTACAAGCATTTTACCATTGGCATTGAAGAGGAATATATGGTATTAGATCCGTTAA
>CANFOP010000043.1 GCA_947448685.1 Chitinophagaceae bacterium
GTATCATCCAAAGTGTTGGGTGTATACCCTTCTTTATATTCTATCTGATTTTTCATATCCTTGTAATAGATTTCCAAAGAGGTTTCAAACATATTGTTTTTGAAATTCTTGAAAATTCCTGCTGCATATAACCAACTCAATTGAGGCTTTACCTTGTACGTACTTGGCACCCATATATCTGTTGGAAGGGTTGTACCTGCATTGCTCACCAAATGTATGTATTGCAGATTCCTTGTAACAGATGCCTTTAATGACGTCTCTTCATTTATTGAATATCGTAATGTCAATCTGGGTTCAAAACCACCATATGTTTTTACAGGTTTGGATTTCGAATAAATAGTACTGTCGATTCTGTTTCCATCAATATCTGTAGTATATATCTTATAAGGACCGGTTTGTTGAAATGCACTGTATCTTATTCCTGCATTGACCTGTAATTTTGGAGAAAGTTCCCAATCATCCTGTAAATAAATAGCGCCTTCATTGGCATATTTAACTTGCGCGTTCAAAGGATTGAATACGATTGAATCTTGTTTTCCACTTACTACAGAAGGTGTGAAACGATGATAAGTATATAGCAGACCAAATTTTATTTTTTGTTTTGAATATGGATAAAAATCAAAATCCTGTTTCAGACTCAGATCTTTGATTCCGGAGGCAAGTTTTACATCAAAATTATTTTGCAATGCCTTAAATGTGAAATTGTAATCATTGTAAACTGCAGTAGTGTTGGCAAATAATTTTTTGTTGAAAACATGATTCCATCTGATGGTTCCGGTGGCATTACCCCAAGGGATATTGACATTCAGGCTTTGCTGGCTGTTTACAAAATCAAATACATCTCTGCCAAAATATCCACTCAGGTACAATCTGTCTTTTGCGCTGAAGATATAATTCATTTTCGCATTCAAGTCATAGAAATAATATCCTGAACCTTTGAATTGGCTTGAACCACTCATAAATGGTTTGCTAAGCGCGTCAATATATGTTCTTCTTGCAGACAAAATAAAAGACGACTTGTTTTTTTTCAATGGACCCTGAATAGAAAGTCTGGATGCAATCAATCCTATTCCTCCATCCACTTGAAATTTCTGATTGTTCCCTTCTTTCATGGATACATCCAGCACACTGGAAAGACGACCACCATATTGAGCAGGCATTCCTCCTTTTATTAAAGAAACATTTTTAATGGCATCAGCATTGAAAACGGAAAAGAATCCGAACAGATGCCCGGAATTATACACCACAGCATCATCCAGCATAATTAAATTCTGATCCGGTCCCCCTCCTCTTACATAAATTCCTGCGCTTCCTTCTCCTGCATTTCTAACACCTGGTAATAATTGTACCACTTTTAAAAGATCCACTTCACCTAAAAATGCAGGCACAGATTTTATCTGTTCAATAGGTAGAGATATTTTTCCCATCTGAGCTGTCTTCACATTATTGTCGCGTTTCTTAGATGTAATCACCACTTCCTGAGATAAATTTACTCCTGAAACCAAATTGATATTGAAAACCGTATCTTTTTGAAGATTCAGTTGAATTACAGATGACCTGTATCCAACAAATGAAACAACAAAAGTGTATGTTCCTTCATTGAGCGTTATTGAATAAAATCCATAAGAATTGGATGCGATGCCCTTGGTATTCCCTTTCATCGAAATGGTTGCTCCAATAAGGGTTTCACCGGTGGATGCATCTTTGATATATCCATTGATGGTATAACGATTTTTAGTTGTTGATTTTTTTTCTATTTGAGCGAAAGCATTAAAATTGAAAGAAAGTAAAACAACCAACAGTATGTTACGAAAACGCATAGAATTTTTATTTTGCTATAATGGAATCTTTTACTTCCCCACAATGAAGCATGCTTGATTTATATACCGGATGATTGTTCCCCAAATAAGGATTTACGATTTCGAATTGATTGCTGATCCAGTTTGCAGGAATGGAATCATCAATGGCCATAGGACAATTTTGCAAATACAGGGTGGGGCCTTCATATCCAACTGCATAGAAAAAAGTAGGAAACATTACATCTGTGAGACTGCTGAAGTCTTTTCTCATTTCCAATACAGAATGCTGCATCAGTATGGATTGTGCATTCAACTTCATGTCATTAAGCGCAGAAATAACTGTTTCGAAAACAGATGCAGTATCTTTTTTCAATTCCACCGTATCAATTTTATCCAAGGTTTGAATAAACAGATTTGTTTTTTGTTTGATTTTAGCAGTATCAGCATCTATAAAAGCATCTTTTATTTCCAAATATGCTTTTACAACCTCATTGACAGATTGATTAAACTCCTTCGAATGTTTTTTCAATTCAATTTGTTGTGTGGGAGATGTGTCCTTGGATTTATTCTTTAAATATTTTTGATATACTACATATGAAACCAACAAGATCAGAACAAGTAAAATACCTTTTTTGAACATAGATTATTTTTTTGCAAAAATAGTCCTATTTCCATTGTGTTATCTATTAAAAAAATACAAAGTTTAGATTTAAAACAAATAAGATCCGATTGATTCAGATTTTGAAATTTAAACTCAGCCGAATCAACTATTTTTGCCAAAATTAAAGCGAAAGAAAAACCATGTTATTAGGATTACAAAATGTGACTTTTGAGTTTGGAGCAAGGGCAATTGTAGAAGATGCCACCTGGCACATTCAGCCCAATGAACGAATTGGATTGATAGGCTATAACGGAACCGGTAAGTCTACTTTACTGAAAGTGCTTACAGGACAATACACTCCCGCCAAAGGAACTGTTGAAAAAGGAAGGGAAACCACCATTGGATTTTTGCATCAGGACTTGCTCGGTTTTGACACTGAGGACTCCATTCTTGAAGTTGCATTGGGAGCTTTTGAAAGAGTAAAACAACTGGAAAAAGAAATTGAGATTTTAGGCGAAGAACTTTCAAAAACGGGAGATGAAAAGCTTGCCATGGATTATGCAGATTTGTTGCATGAGATGGATGTGTTGGATGGATACAGTATTCATCACAGAACTGAAGAAATTTTGCAAGGACTTGGATTTTCGAATGCTGAATTACAAAAGCCCTACAAAAATTTCAGTGGAGGCTGGAGAATGCGCGTACTGTTGGCAAAAATGATATTGCAACATCCTGATGTGTTATTATTGGATGAACCTACCAACCACCTTGATATGCCCAGTATTGAATGGCTTGAAAAATATCTTTCGCATTATCAAGGAGCGGTGGTCATCGTGTCGCACGACCGTTTTTTTCTTGACAGAATGACTAATAAGATTGTAGAATTGTATCAACAACAGCTTCATTTTTATACCGGTAATTATTCGTATTACGAGAAGGAAAAAGAAATAAGAATTGATATGCAGAAGAAAGCCTTCGATAATCAGCAGGATTATATCAGGCAACAAGAAAGATTTGTTGAACGATTCAAGGCCAAAGCAAGTAAAGCGGCTCAGGCACAAAGTATAGTGAAAAGACTCGACAAACTTGAACGAATTGAAGATGTAGAAATTGAACGACCCAATATGCGTATCAACTTCGCCGTAGAAAAGCAGCCAGGGAAAATTATTTGCACATTGAAGAACATCACAAAAAAATTCAAAGATGTTGAAATAGTAAAAAATACAGGTGCTGAAATTGACCGTGGAGATAAAATTGCTTTGATTGGTGCCAATGGAAAAGGTAAATCGACTATGCTGAGAATCATTGCAGGCACTGAACCATTTGATGGTGAAAGAGAATGGGGTTACAATGTAATGGAATCTTTCTATGCTCAGCATCAATTGGAAGCGTTGAACATGAACAATGATATTCTGGAAGAATTGAAAGATGCCAGAAGCGGAAAAAATGATTTGGAACTAAGGAGTTTATTGGGTGCATTTTTATTCAGCGGTGATACTGTTGAGAAAAAAATAAAAGTATTAAGTGGTGGAGAAAAAGCAAGAGTCGCTTTGGCTAAAACCATTGCCAGCAAAGCAAATTTTCTGATGCTGGATGAGCCTACCAATCACCTGGATATTCACTCCGTTGATTTGCTAGTGGAAGCACTCAACAAATATGAAGGAAGCCTTATTTTAGTTAGTCATGACAGATATTTTATCAGCAGAATTGCCAACAAGATCTGGGAAATTGATGACCATCAGATCAGAGAATTCAAAGGTACCTATGCAGAGTGGGAAGATTGGAAGGCACGAAAAGAAAAAGCGGAAGCTGCTGCAAAAAAAAATGAATCAATAACAGTAAAGGAAGAAAAAATTGAAGTTGTTCCAGAAAAAAAAGTTCAGCATAATATTTCAAACGAACAAAAAAAGGAACTCCAAAAAATCAAAAACAGATTCAAGCAACTGGAGGAAAAACTGGTTATTTTAAATCAGGAAAAAACAACACTTGAAAACCGTCTGGCTGATCCGGATATTTACGGGAACAAAGATAAATTCATTCAAGCGGAATCTGATTACAATAAAGCCATTCAGATTTTATCAGAAGCGAACAAAGAGTATGAAAAAATATTCGAACAAATCATGGAGTTGGAACAATAACGTAAACGCCTAAACGATTTATTTTCTCACATACCTGAGTTCCAACATATTCAATGCGTTTGTCCTGAAATGAATGATATCAGGTTGAACGAAATGCAATACCATATCATACCATAATGGTATAATCGGAGCATCTTCTATAATAAGCCTGTCCATTTTCTGGTACATCAGATATCGGATAGAATCATCTGCTATCTTGAATGATGCTTCATACAAAGAATCAAACACCCTGTTTTTATACCTCGTATAATTCGGAGGAGCAGGATTTTTACTGTAAAAAACACTAAAATAGTTGGATGCATCGGGATAATCGGCTATCCAGCTTCCTCTAAAAAACAATACTTGCGATTTCGACATTTGTTCCAGCAATAAACTTTTCTGAACAGTCTCAACTGTTGTAGGAATTCCAACCTGATTTAACTCATTTACAATAAATGTGCCTATGGAAGAGTAATTAGGTACCATCATTAATTTCAAAACCGGTAATGGGTGAAGTTCATCAAATCCTGCATCATGAATGAGTTGTTTGGATTTTTCAGGATTATAATCATACCCCCTGACACTATCTGCATTAAAAGAAGGAAGCCCGACAGGGACAAAACCACTGTTAGCGGCTATACCAATTGAATTTCTCAGATAAAGCAATAACTTATTTCTATTTATAGCATAATTGACTGCTTGACGTATTTTTTTAATTTTCAAAGGTGAATCTTTCAACAATGAATTACTGGTATCGTACATAAATCCCAAATATTCCGTGTTCAAATAAGGAAGTTTTTGCAAAACAATTGCTCCTTTCCAATCTTTTTTCAATTCTCCTGTTTTAGTCAGCAACTCGTCTTTTAGTGATGGTTCAATATCATTGATAAAATCAAGATGTTGTTGTCTGAATTCTATGAATTCGCTGACCTTGCTTTCAAGAAAACTGATTTTAATACCGTCCAAATAAGGCAATTGTTTTCCTTTTGAGTCTTTTTCAAAATAATGATGGTTACGCTTGAGCACCAATGCCTGACCTTCTTCCCAAGCAACAAATGCAAATGGACCGGTACCAACCGGATGCCTTCGAAAATCTGCAGCATATTGCGCTACCGCTTCTTTTGGTATCACTGAGCAATAAGGCATACTCAATACCCCTAAAATTGGCGGATAAGGAGTGCTTAATGATATTTTAAAAGTAGAATCGTTGATGGCGACAAAAGGAGATAGCGAATCTACTTTTCCATTAAAAATCCAAGCGCCCGGACTAGCCAGTTTTTTATCGATTATTCTTGACAAACTATATGCTACATCCTCAGCAATCAATTTTCTACCTTTCCCGTTGGTGAATACCGGATCATCATGAAAAAACACATCTTGTCTGAGATGAAAAACAATAGAACGACCATCCTTTGAAAAATCCCAACTGGTTGCTAGAGATGGTTTTATATTCATATTAGTATCCACTTCCACCAATGTATTGTACAATTGATGAACAGGCCACATAATAGCCTGGTTTTTTGCAAATGCAGGATCAAGGGTTGCGATACCTGCAGATTCATTGTAACGAAATATTTTTTTATTGGAGGAAGCATTGTTATAACAAGAAATTAGCCCCAATAAATTCATACAAACCAACCAAAAAAAAGTAAATTTCTTGAATACTGAAATCATAAAAGAGTAAATGAAACATAAATGTAAAATATATTTGCAATAGCTGTTCATTCAACCCTGTAAATACTTTATCATCATTGTTGATTTTGAAAAATCTGAAACACATGCAAAAAGGCTTCATTCTTTTTATTTTACAAATGACTTTTACATATATGAATGCTCAGCCAGTAAAACCAACAGCGGAGTATAGTCATCAAGACACATTAAGGGGCACTACTGGAAAAGGAAGACAACTATGGGATGTTTTGCATTATGACATCTCCATCACTCCTGATATTGTCAATAAAAAAATTGATGGTGAAAATACAATACTGTTCAGAGACAGCGGAGTTGAGATTATGCAGATAGACTTACAGGAGCCAATGGAAATAGACAGCATCAAAGTAGCATTTCAAAATATTTCATTTAAACGAGAAGGAAATGTTTATTGGATAAAATTCAATAAAAAAAAGAATATCAACATTGACACTAAAAAATTAACCGTCTTTTTTCATGGAAAACCGACAGAAGCCATTCATCCTCCTTGGGATGGCGGATGGATCTGGAAAACAGATAAAAATAACAACCCATGGATAACTGCTGCCTGCCAGGGTTTAGGAGCAAGTAGCTGGTACCCTTGCAAAGATACTCAGGAAGATGAACCCGACTCAGGTGCAAAAATTCGCATAACCGTTCCCGATAGTTTGGTTGCAGTTGGCAATGGAAGATCGATAAACAAATCATCAGAGCAGAATGGATATTCAACATATGTATGGGAAGTTCGGAACCCCATCAATAACTACAATATTGTTCCCTATATCGGCAAATACAAACATTTCTCAAAAAGTTACAATGGCTTGAAGGGTAAACTGGATATGGATTTTTGGGTGTTGGATTATAATCTGGAAAAAGCAATGATTCAATTTAAAGATGCAACCAGAATGATGAAAGCCTTTGAATATTGGTTCGGTCCCTACCCCTTTTATGAAGACAGTTACAAATTAGTAGAATCTCCTCACCTAGGTATGGAACATCAAAGCGCAATAGCATATGGCAATAAGTTTCAAAACGGATACCTTGGAAGAGACCTATCAGAATCAGGTTATGGGCTCAACTGGGATTTTATCATAGTGCATGAAAGTGGACATGAATGGTTTGGCAACAATATCACTTCCAAAGATATTGCAGACATGTGGATTCATGAGAGCTTCACCAATTATAGTGAAACTTTGTTCACAGAATATTACTACGGTAAAAAAGCAGCACAAAAATATATCACAGGTTTACGAAAGAGAATATCCAACGATATTCCTGTCATTGGACCTTATGGAGTCAATAAAGAAGGAAGCAGCGACATGTATGACAAAGGAGGCAACATGATTCATACCATCAGGCAAATCATCAACAATGATGGTATGTTCAGATCTATTCTGAAAGGAATGAACAAAGAATTTTATCATCAAACAGTTTCTACAGCACAAATAGAAAATTACATAAGTCTTAAATCAGGTATTCAATTCAAAGAAATATTCAATCAATACCTCAGATCAACAAAAATTCCTCAATTGGAATATTATTTCAGCAATGATACATTTTATTTTAAATGGAACAACACGGTAGATAATTTTGAAATGCCTGTAAAAGTTAGTCTTGACAACAAAAAAGAGCAATGGATTTATCCAACAAATCAAGGTTTTAAATCTTTACAAATCAATTCGGAAACTAATCATCAGTTAGAAATAAACGATAATTTTTACGTAGAAAAAAAATATCATTCTTGATTATCTTCCATTGAGTTTTCTGCTTTGGGAACCCCTCCAGAGATAAATCTCTTTTTGTAATATTCCTCTTCGATGTTACTAATCATTACTCCTTTACTTGTGCTGGAATGAACAAAATAACCATTCATCAAATAAACACCTACATGACTGACACCTCCCCTTGTGTTAAAAAAAACGAGGTTACCGAGTGACAAATCTTCTTTCTCAATCTTACTACATTTTTTATATTGCCCTCTTGCTGTTCTAGGTAAATCTACATGATATACTGAGTCCATCAATAATCCCGAAAAACCGCTGCAATCAATTCCCTTTTTAGAATTGCCTCCCAAATGATACCTTGTTTTGAGCCATTCATCAATAAACCCAAAAAGTTGGTGATCAGTTACAGACTCAACTGTAGTATCCAACAGCAATGCAAATTTGAATTGCAGAGAATTTATTTTTTCAATCAATGCATCTTCATCCTGAAAATTCTCAGAAATATCATGAAAAAGGTATGGATTTGATTTTAATAAAGATTTACTTAAAATGGAGTTTTCGGTTGAACCAGGTTTTAAAATAATATTATCATTGAATCGAAGTGGCTTGGTCGACTTTGTAAGAAATTTATCTGCATTCCCTTGCGCATTTGTCAGAGAAAAAGAAAAAGTTAAAAATAATATGTAAATTATTTTAAATTTCATTTATAATCAAAAAATGTAACTTTTATAACAGCCGGATGGAGAAAATATGTCGCAAATGCCCATCGCTGTTTATGAAGCAAAGTTAAACAAATTCAAAATGAGATTGTATTTCAATTAATTTATTGCCAAAACAAGGATGTGGAAAAATCCGTTGAGAAAAAAGAATTTTCTTTTGGATATTTGTAATACAACGGTTTCTGTACTTTATAAAACGATATTAATTGATGAAATTTAGCCATTTACATGTTCACACCCAGTACTCTCTATTAGACGGGGCCGCATCTATAAAAAATTTATACCAAAAAGCCAAAAATGATGGGATGCCCGCTTTAGCCATCAGTGATCATGGGAATATGTTCGGTGCCTTTGAGTTTGTAAAAGAAGCCTACAATCATTTGGATGCAAATGGAAAACCAATTGTAAAACCAATTGTGGGATGTGAATTTTATATAACGCATGACAGAACCAGAAAAAATTTCAGCAAGGAAGAAAAAGATCCAAGACATCATCAAATACTGCTGGCAAAAAATGAAATCGGTTACAAAAATCTTGTAAAGCTTACCTCTCTTGGATATATAGAAGGAATGTACTCCAAATATCCGCGCATTGATAAGGAACTCATACACAAATACCATGAGGGATTGATTGCCACTACTTGTTGTTTGGGAGCATTGGTACCTCAAACCATTTTAAAAAAAGGAGAAGAGGAAGGTGAAAACGAATTCAAATGGTGGCTGAATATTTTTCAACAAGATTATTATGTTGAATTGCAACGGCATGGCATACCCGAACAAGATAAAGTGAATGAGATTTTACTCAAGTTTGCAAAAAAGCACAACGTAAAAGTAATCGCAAGTAATGACAGTCACTATGTAAACCAAAGCGACTTCAATGCACATGATATTTTGTTGTGCATCAACACCGGAGAAAAACAAAGCACTCCTGCAATGAGTGAATTCTCAGACGATGACATTCAAATTAAGAACAAACGTTTTGCCTTCCCCAATGATCAGTTCTTCTTTAAGACAACAGCTGAAATGAGCGAGGTGTTCAGTGATTTGCCGGAGGCCATTGACAACACGAATGAAATTGCAGATAAGATTGATTTGCTGGATTTGAAAAAAGACATATTGCTCCCTCACTTTGTAGTACCGGCCAATTTCAAAACACAGGATGAGTATCTTTCGAGTATCACATGGGCAGGAGCAAAAAAACGTTATCAGATTCTTACACCTGAAACAGAAGAACGAATTCAGTTTGAGCTCAACATCATAGAAAAGATGGGATTTGCAGGTTATTTTTTGATTGTAAGTGATTTCATCAGAGCAGGAAGGGAAATAGGCGTGTTTGTGGGACCTGGTAGAGGATCGGCAGCGGGAAGTGTGGTAGCCTATTGTATTGGAATCACCAACATTGACCCCATCAAATACAATTTGCTTTTTGAACGTTTTTTAAATCCTGAAAGAAAGTCAATGCCCGATATTGATACGGATTTTGATGATGAAGGAAGACAAAAAGTCATTGATTATGTTGTGCAGAAATATGGGAAAAATCAGGTTGCCCAAATTATTACCTATGGCACAATGGCTGCAAAAAGCAGTATTGCAGATGTTGCCAGGGTGATGGATTTACCTTTGGCAGAAAGCAGGGCGATTTCCAAACTCGTTCCCGAAAAACCGGGCATTGTATTGAAACGCTTACTGCATGCACCATTTACAATCAAAGAAGCCAAAAATGGCGAAAAATCTTTAGAAGAAAAAGAGCAATTGGCCGCAGAAGATTTTGAAAGTGTTAAAAAACTGCGTGAGATATACAACGGTAATGATTTGCACAGCAGAATACTTCATGAAGCAGAAGTATTGGAGGGTTCAGTAAGAAATACTGGCATACACGCAGCTGGAATCATCATTGCTCCTAAAGACCTCACAGAACTTATTCCTGTGGCAACATCCAAAGAATCTGATTTATGGTTGACACAGATAGAAGGAAACACCATAGAAGAAGCAGGTGTTATCAAAATGGACTTTTTGGGTTTAAAGACTTTGAGTATTCTGAAAACAGCCTTATCATTGATCAAGTTGAACCACAACATTGAAATTGATATTGATAATGTACCCTTGGACGATGAAAAAACCTATCAATTGTATCAACAAGGAGATACCAATGCCACTTTTCAGTTTGAAAGTGCTGGAATGCAAAAACATCTTCGCGAATTAAAGCCGGATAAATTTGATGATCTTATTGCGATGAATGCTTTGTATCGCCCGGGTCCTATGGCTTATATACCTCAATTCATCGCCAGAAAACATGGTAAAGAAGAAGTGATGTATGATTTACCAGAGATGCAGGAATATCTTGAAGAAACTTATGGTATTACCGTTTATCAGGAGCAGGTAATGTTACTGTCCCAAAAACTGGCGGGCTTTAGTAAAGGGGATGCGGATGTGTTAAGAAAGGCAATGGGTAAAAAACAAATTACTACCCTCAACAAAATGAAATTACAGTTTGTTGAAGGAGCCTCAGCCAAAGGTCATCCAAAAGACAAACTTGAAAAAATATGGACAGACTGGGAAGCTTTTGCACAATATGCATTCAATAAATCGCACTCCACTTGTTATGCTTTTGTAGCATACCAAACAGCATATTTAAAAGCCCATTATCCCGGAGAATATATGTCTGCTGTACTGAACCATGCGGGCAGTATTGAAAAAATTACATTTTTCATGGAAGAATGTAAAAGTATGGGAATAAAAGTGCTTGGTCCTGATATCAATGAATCTCAGCGAGGATTTGCAGTGAACAATAAAGGGGAAATTCGTTTTGGGTTCAGTGGTTTGAAAGGAACTGGAGATGCAGCGATTGATAACATCATGGAAGAAAGAAACAAGAATGGACACTTCAAAGATATTTTCGATTTTGTTAAACGAGTTAATCTTAAATCTGTCAGTAAAAAATCAATGGAAAGCCTTATTTACGGCGGTGCATTCGATTGTTTTACAAATATGCACAGAGCTCAATTTTTCTTTCAGCCGCAGGGTGATGTTATAACGCTGGAAAAAATAGTAAAATTCGGGTCAGTTTATCAAAATCAGGCAACTCATGCAAGCAATACATTGTTTGGTGATATGCAAATGCCGGAAATTCTTCCTCCAAAAATTCCTGTTTGCGAGCCATGGCAATTAATTGAACAATTGGATTTTGAAAAGGAAGTAACAGGTATGTATATGAGCGGTCATCCTTTGGACAATTATTCATTTGAATTAAAGCATTACAACATTCAACCACTGAATGATTATAACATAATTAAAAATGCAGCAGGAATTACACCTCCAAGCAAACTTCTCAGAATAGCAGGACTTGTGATTGATGCACAACATCGACTAACAAAAACCGGAAAAAAATTCGGTATACTTCAGATGGAGGACTTTAGCGGAAAAGCAGAGTTCATGATTTGGAGCGAAGAATATGTGAAATATGAAAAGTATCTGGAAAAAGGAAGAATATTACTGTTAGAGGGTGCATTCAAACAACGGTATAATTCAGATCAGTATGAGTTTAAAATATTAAAGATGCATTTGCTGGAAACAATAAAACCTACATTGACTAAACAGTTAATTTTAGATATTTCAGCTAGTGCAATAGACGAAAAATTGGTGGATTTTGTGGAGGAAAACATAAAAAAATATCCGGGTGGGTCATCCATCAAATTCAACATATACGAACCTATGCAACCTCAAAAATTAACCCTGACAACACTAGAAAAAGGTTTCACTATGAATGATGAAATGTCAGACTATCTTTTGAAAAATAAAAATATACATGTCACTGTATTACAGCAATAAGATTAAATAAATTGATAATTCTGAAAAATTGGTGGATATGTCATATTTACATGCTAACATTATTGGCTGTAAATTTGCAATTGTAAAATATCTATTAACACTATAAAACATACATTATGGCATTAGAATTTAACGATGCAAACTTCAAATCGGAAGTTTTGGATTCTGATAAATTATCAGTAATTGATTTTTGGGCGGAATGGTGCGGACCATGCAGAGCCATTGGGCCTGTAATCGAAGAACTTTCAAAAGAATATGAAGGAAAAGTAAAAATTGGAAAAGTGAATGTTGACCACAATCCAAAAATTTCTATGGATTATGGAATTACCAGCATACCGGCAATTTTATTTATCAAAAATGGTGAAGTCGTTGATAAATTAGTTGGCGCTCAACCAAAAGGTAATTTTGTGAAGAAAATTGAATCATTGAAGTAACCCATCAAAAGTTCTTTAATAAAAAATGGATGACTAAAAGGTCATCCATTTTTTATTATTTTAATTAGTAAAAATTATCTGTCTCCTGGTCTGTAATGACGATATTTAAAAGCGATCGGAAAAATGATTACCAGTACCAATGCATACCCGGCAAATGTCAACCAAATACTTGTCCAGTCCTTTACATTCAAAAAAGTATTTGTAAAATAATCAAC
>CANFOP010000044.1 GCA_947448685.1 Chitinophagaceae bacterium
ACGGAATTTCCATAAAAATGCGTACTATTGTTCATATAGTTAAGTTGTGCAAAACCAAACTATATCTTTTGGGCCATATTTTCAAAATATGGCTCAATTTTTTACTTTTTATCGGACAGTAATGATTTTTTTTATTTCTTTTTTACTTTTTTGAATAAAATCCAGGTAAAATAAGCAATTGAATACACAATATGCTTTTAAATACTTCCATCTTAATCAATAAATCCCTGTAAACTAATAACAAACATACATTGTTTGCAGTTTTTAAATATTGAATGGCATAATTTTGCTTTATGCGTATTATATTATTTTTATTGTGTTTTTCTATATGTCATTATAACACTTCCGCGCAGGAAAAATGGAATCTTAAGACTTGTGTTGAATATGCCATGTTGAACAATCTTTCAGTAAAACAAAGTGATGTTCAAAACCGAATAGCCGCACTGACTTATCAACAAAGCAAGTATTCTGTATTTCCTTCTGCAAATCTTGGTTTAAATACTGCTTTCAATTCAGGTAACAATCAGGATCCAACCACATTCAGCAAAGTAACAGAAAACTATCTCTCTGCAGGAATGCAACTGCAGTCAAGTGCAGATATTTTTAATTTTTTTAGTAAACGTGCAACTATTGCTTCTAATTATTGGGAATTGTTGGCAGCACAGGCCAATGTAAACAAGTTGAAGAGTGATGTTGCTCTGTCAACAGCCAATGCTTACTTACAAGTTTTGCTAGCCAAAGAACAGGAACATATTGCAGTTGTTCAAATTGAGCAAACACAATTTCAATTGAGCAATACACAAAAAATGGTTAACGCAGGTGCATTGCCTGAATTAAACTTACTTCAGCTGGAAGCGCAATTGGCACTGGATAGTGGAAATTACATTTCAGCCAAAGGAAATACTGCACAACTTGTCTTTTCATTGAAATCATTGATGAATATTGATGCTTCTCAGCAATTTGATATTGAAACACCTCCGGTGGAATCTATTCCTGTTGAAATGATTGCCGATCTTCAACCGGATTATGTGTACGAGCAGGCGTTATTAAATCAACCTCAGCAATTGTACAATGAGTTTAAATTAAAAGCTGCGCAAAAATCAAAAGAAGCTGCAAAAGCGAGTATGTATCCTACTTTAACAGCATTTGGAAGCCTAAGTTCAAATTACTTGTCTTTTTCTAAAAAACCATATTATTCAAAAATATTGACCGGGTATCAATCGACCGGTTTATTGGCTGATGCGGGTAATGGTGTTTATTATGATGTGCAAAGTCCGGTTTACACAAATGGTGATGTGGCAGGATATATCAAACCGGGTACTTTTGGTACTCAACTAAATGACAACCTAAGAAAATCATTAGGAGTCAGCGTCAGTATTCCCTTGTTCAATGGGTTGTCTTCAAAAACCAATTGGGAACGAAGTAAATTGACTATCAGAATGGCAGAATTGCAGAAAGAAAGAGACAACAGCAAATTGAAGCAGGATATTTATCAGGCATATAATGCAGCAGTTGTATCATTTCAGAAATATAACGCCAGTAAAAAATCAGTGGAGGCAAATGAAAAGTCTTATGATTTTGCAGGCAAGCGTTTCAGTATTGGTTCACTCAGCATGTTTGATCTGATAACCACACAAAATAATTTATTGCGTGCAAAACTTGAAAATGTCATCAATCAGTTTGATTATGTTTTCAAAATGAAAGTGCTTGAATTTTACAAAGGCGCAGGATTAAAACTTTAATCAAGAGATACGAAATATTATGAGTAAAAAATCAAAATGGCTATTAATCGGAGTTATTGTTCTGTTGGCAGTTCTTTTTGCCATGTCAAAAATGGGTATGTTTGGCAAGAAGGAAGGAACAAGGGTTACAGCAGAAAAAGTTCAAAACAGAACCATCATTGAAGTGGTGAACGCAAGCGGAAAAGTATTTCCTGAAGTGGAAGTGAAAGTAAGTCCGGATATCAGCGGAGAAATAACAGAACTCACTGTTCAGGAGGGAGACACTGTTAAAAAGGGGCAGTTACTGGCACGCATATACGCAGATATTTACAGCATTCAAAGAGATCAGGCAAGTTTTGGAGTCAATCAAACCAAAGCGCAGGTCGAAAATTCTCGTGCAGGACTGGAAGCATTACAGGCACAATTAGACCAGGCACAAAGAAACTTTGATATGCAGCAAAAACTTTTTGAAGATAAAATTATCAGTCGCAGCGAATTCAATGTAGCAGAAGCCAACTTAAAAACAGCCAAAGCAAATTTTAATGCAGCCAATCAGGGCATAAAAGGCGCTGCCGCCAGTGTACAGAGTGCTGTTGCGAGTTTGAACAGGGCAAATAAAGACCTGGGTCGAACTTCCATCATTGCTCCTATGGATGGGGTAGTGAGTTTATTGAATGTAAAAAAAGGCGAAAAAGTAGCCGGCAACAGTTTTAATGTTGGTACCGAAATTTTACGCATTGCCAATATGGATAAGATTGAAGTTCGTGTAGATGTTGGAGAAAATGATATACCCAAAGTTAAGTTGGGGGATAGCGCCATCATTAGTATTGATGCATATAGTGACAGGAAATTCAAAGGTATTGTTACTCAAATTGCGAGCAGTAATAACGGAGCATCTTCAATGAACAGCCTGACTTCTTCGGGAAATGATGTAACGCAATACAAGGTGTACATCAGATTACTGCCTGAAAGTTACAAGGATTTGTTGGGTAAGAAAAGTTTTCCTTTCAGGCCCGGAATGAGCGCCAATGCGGATATACAAACCAACACACAATACAATGTAATGAGTGTTCCTATTAATGCAGTTACTACCAGAGAGAAAAATGAAGTGGTAAAAAAAGCAACAAAAAATAACGATGAGGAAGATATGAATGCACCTGCCCCTTCTATTGATGATTTGGATGTGGTGGTATTTATCTTAGATAAAAATGGTAAAGTCAAAAAGCAAAAAGTTGCTACGGGTATTCAGGATATAAATTTTATCGAAATCAAATCAGGACTTCAACTTGGCCAGGAAGTTGTTACCGGTCCTTATGATGTTGTGAGCAAAACATTGAAAGACAGCGCCTCAGTAATAAAAGTTGACAAAAAGGAATTATTTGAAAAAGAATAATTGAACCGTTTTCAATCATTCATCAATAATAGTAGTAATAAAAAAATCGCTTAGTATAACTAAGCGATTTTTATTTAATGAAAGGTTGATTATTTCAAAGGCTTGATTTCATCTATCAGGTTTGTAGCCCCTCCTAATTTATCAATACACCATAATACATATCTTACATCTACACAAATCGTTCTGTTCAATTCAGCATCAAAGGCTATCTTGTGGCTCAACGCTTCGTAGTTACCGTCAAATGCGAGACCAATCAAATTGCCATAAGCATCCATTACCGGACTTCCGCTGTTTCCTCCTGTAATATCGTTTGTTGTGATGAAAGCAACTACCAAATCATTTTTGTTTTTATCGATGTAATCTCCAAAATCTTTATTCTTGATAAGTTCAACTTCTTTAGCAGGTAAATCAAATTCGTAATCGCCCGGAACATATTTTTCCATGATACCAGTTGCAGTTGTTACGAAATCATAATTCACCGCATCCTTAGGTTTATAACTTTTTACATTTCCAAAACTAACCCTCATACTAAAGTTGGCATCAGGATACATTTTAGATGTGCCATCAGGTCGTCTTTCTATAATTCCCTTTAAATACAATTTGCCCAACTCATTGTTTTTATTAACGAAAGCAGTATAAAGCGGCATGTAATTATTGTTGTAATTTTTTACAAATGCCGATGTGAAACTATACATGGCATCTGATTGCAATGTTGCCGAATCAGGATTTGCAATGAATGCATTCCATTTGTCGTCATTTAAAATCATGGTTTTGGAAAATACATCCAACGCCCATTTTTTGAATGTTCCTTCATCAGTCAGGTCGCCATAAGCAGCAGCAAGTTTGTTGTATACACCGGCCGGATGCTGATTTTTATCGATATCATTATAGAATGCTTTTGCAACAGCGGTAAGAATGTTTTTATCACTGGGCTGATCTTCCGATTTCAAGAAATTTTTATGGGCTGCATCGGCCGCATCAGCCGCTTTTCTGATATCTTCAGGTGTTGATCCTGATTTGGTAAGTGCATTTTCCAAAGCAATCAATGAAGAAGCAAAAGCGGATAATGGTGAACCCAGAATGCCTTCCCGCAGATATTGGCGATGTTTGCAGTAGGGAGTCCAGTTGGCATAATTCTTTTCATATTCAGTGAAAAGGTCTTTGTATCCAACTTTTGTTGATTTGGCCCAGATTGCAAAATCATTTTCAAATTGTTTCTTTTGTTCATAAACTTTGTATTTGATCAGTTGCTTCGTCTCGCCATCAAAAAACTTCCAATAATTAGCGATACCTGCGTAATCAGAAGCTAATTTTAATTTTACTGCAGGATCTTTAATCATTTGTTCGTGCATGTATTTCAAACGCATGTCTCTTAAAGCCACCAAAGCAGGGTTTTCAACTTCGTTTTTCAATTTGATACCATAACTGGTTTCATATCGGTTGGTCCCGCCAGGATAACCGTAAATCATGGCATAGTCGCCATCTTTAATTCCTTTGATGCTTACAGGAAGAAAATGTTTTGGTGTCAAAGGCACATTGTCTTTGCTGTATTCTGTTGGTTTACCATCTTTGGATGCATACACCCTGAAGATGGAGAAATCTCCGGTATGCCTTGGCCACTCCCAGTTATCAGTATCCCCACCGAATTTTCCAATACTTTCAGGAGGAGTTCCCACTAAGCGAATGTCTTTGTATGTTTTGTAAACAAACATGATATATTGATTGTCTTTAAACATGCTGTATATTCTTCCTGAAATGCCATTTTCCTTGTCCTCAACTTTATCAGTTATGCTTTTGTATACCTTTTGTAATTTTTTCACCCTGTCATCCCATTTCAATCCTTTCAAACTATCTTCAACCTGTTTGGTTACATCAACTATTTGTTCTAAAAACTGAACAGTCAATTCAGATTTGATTTCCTGGTCTTTATTATAGGCATAGAATCCGTCGCGCAAGTAATTGTTTTGCACACTACTGGCAGCAGCAATGGCTTCGTAACCACAATGATGGTTGGTAAATATCAACCCTTGGTTACTTACAATTTCTCCTGTACAACCTCTTCCGAAAATAATAATTGCATCTTTTATAGAAGACTTATTAATGGAATATAATTGTTCCTTGGAAAGTTTTAAACCTCTTTTTACCATGTCATTGTACACCTGTTTACCAAGAAGCATTGGCAACCACATGCCTTCATCGGCTTTTGCCGATAACAAACTCGATAGGAGAAATAAAGAAAGAATTAGTTTTTTCATTGTTTGAAGTTTGATATTAGAAATTATTAAAATTTTGGGATTAATGAGGCACAAAGTTAGTCATTTTTCAAGAATATGCCTTTTTTACCATTGCCTTCAATCCCTTGACTGTAAGCACGCTCTTTAAAAAGATTAATAATATTTAATTTATTTTGATATTTGCCTTTTCGGTTATCAATAAATTATCTTTGCGTTTTGATCAACACATTATTAAATGGCTTTATTTGATATAAAACTTCCCAACACAATTGCGAGGGCACTTCGTATCCCTGTAAGTGATGCAAGGAGGCAACAAATAAGAGTGTTAAAAAAACTCCTTAGAAAAGCCCGTTATACTGAATTTGGTCAACGGTTTCATTTTGATGAAATATTGTCGAGTAAACATCCTGGTAAAAAATTTCAACAATTCGTTCCGTTGTTTGATTACGATAAAATTTATAATCAATGGTGGCATAAAACATTGGAAGGCACTCCTGATGTATGTTGGCCGGGCGTAATAAAATATTTTGCATTGAGCAGTGGTACAAGCGGCGCTGCCAGTAAGTATATACCCATAACAAGAGACCTTATTAAAAGTAACACCATCACCAGTATTAAACAGTTGTTGAGTCTCGCAAAATATGAAAATGTTCCTAAAAGTGCGATTGGAAAAGGATGGTTGATGTTGGGTGGAAGTACACAATTGCAAAAAGGGCCTACCTATTTTGCCGGAGATTTAAGTGGCATACAGCAAAAAAATATTCCTTTTTGGTTTCAGGGATTAGGGTTGTATAAACCAGGTAAAAAAATTGCGCGGGAAAAAGACTGGTCCAAAAAAATTGAAGAGATTATTGAAAATGCACCTTCATGGGATATTGGTTTTATTGTGGGAGTTCCTGCATGGTTGCAATTATGCATTGAAAAAATCATTGAAAGATATCAGGTGAAAACCATCCATGATATTTGGCCCAATCTGGCCTTTTATGTACATGGTGGCGTAGCGATGGAACCATACAAAAAAGGGTTTGAAAGATTATTAGGTAAGCCCATCACGTATATAGAAACTTATTTGGCCAGTGAAGGTTTTTTAGCCTATCAAAGCAGGCAAGACACCAGAGGCATGCAACTGGCTTTGAACAACAATATTTTTTTTGAGTTCGTTCCTTTTGATGATAATAATTTTGATAGTGAAGGAAATCTTGTGGAAAATCCGGAAACTTATATGATTCATGAAGTGGAAGAGAATAAGGATTACGCGGTTTTAATAAGCACTAATGCAGGAGCATGGAGATATGCAATAGGAGACACTATCAGATTTACAGACAAAAGCAGGAATGAAATCATCATTACTGGCAGAACAAAACATTTTTTAAGTTTGGTAGGCGAGCATTTGAGTGTTGACAACATGAATAAGGCCATTGAGCTGTTGTCTTCAACACTGAATGTTTCTATTCCTGAGTTTACAGTGACAGGAGTGCCGGATGGTAATTTTTTCGCACACAGATGGTATGTGGCTACCAATGAAAATATTGCTGAAGAAAAATTGGCAGCCTTTATTGATGACACATTGAAATCACTGAATGATGATTATGAAGTGGAAAGAAAACATGCGTTGAAGTCAGTTGAAGTAGTGGTTTTAAGCGAACAGGTTTTTATGGATTTCATGAAAATGAAAGGTAAGATTGGAGGTCAGCATAAATTTCCCCGAGTGCTCAAAGGTAAAATACTGGAAGAATGGCATCAGTTTCTTCAGCAAACAACAGCAAACAACAGCAAACAACAGTAATGTTCATCATTAATATCACAGGTACATGACAGAAGCGTTACTTTCAGGATTTGTGCTTGGACTGGCGCTCGTTTTTTCTTTGGGGCCGGTTATTTTTACTATCCTTAAACTAAGAGTAAATTATGGAATAGCCAGTGCATTTTATTTTATTTCGGGTGTTTGGATCAGTGATTTTTTATGGGTGATTGTCGCTAATTTTTTTGGAGGATTATTGGATGAAGTAATTGCATTCAAAAAACCTATTGGTACGGCAGGAGGTATTTTTTTAATTGGTCTTGGTATTTTCTATTTGTTTTTTAAAAAATTTCACAGCAAGGAAGAAGTAGACAATGGAATTAAAATAGCCGGCACTACGTATCTGAAATTATTTATTACTGGTTTTTTAATCAATACACTGAATCCGGCTGTAATAGCACTTTGGTTTGCGGCTGTTACAAAATCCCTTTCCAATACTTATAATGAAAGACTGGCAACATTTTCTGTTTGCCTTTTATTAAATATGGGTGCAGATATTTTTAAAATAAATCTGGCAGGTAAACTCAGAAGTAAGTTGACAGATAAAAATATCAGAAAAATCAATAAAATAGCTGGTGTATTGTTTATTGTATTTGGATTAGCATTATTGTTCAATTTGTTGATCAGACATTAAGTAAAATGGAAAAAAAATTGAAGAACAACGCTTTGTTGCGTACACTAAAAAAAACATTCATTTATTTATTTGTTTTTCAATTGGCATATATTGTTGTCTGTAGGTGGATAGATCCGCCCTTTACCATTACGCAAATGGTTAATCTGGTGTCCGGTTATGGATTACAACGCGATTATATCAATTATGATGAAATGGGAAGAAATTGCAAACTTGCCGTGATGGCATCTGAAGATCAGTTGTTTCCTGATCATGACGGATTTGATATAAGGTCTATTAAAAAAGCCATCAAATACAACGAGAGGCATCCTCATAAAACCCGCGGCGCCAGTACCATCAGCCAACAAACGGCCAAGAACGTTTTTCTATGGCAACACGGAGGATTTATAAGAAAAGGATTGGAAGTGTATTTCACCTTTATGATTGAGTTGGTATGGGGTAAAGAAAGAATTTTAGAAACCTATCTCAATGTGGCAGAAATGGGAAAAGGAATTTTTGGTATACAGGCAGCTTCGAGGGCTTACTTTAATAAAGATGCCAAAAATCTCAGTAAAAGAGAAGCAGCCATGATTGCGGCTTGTCTGCCCAATCCTAAGAAGTTTTCCGTAAAACCGGCTTGCAGTTATGTGAATTTCAGGGCGTCTAAAATCATGAACCAAATGAATAATTTGGAAGGAGACCCTGATATTGAAGCATTGTTAAAAAAGTAGTTGATTGACGGCGTTGATTGCCTTGGAAAGTCTTTCTTCGTGATCTCCGTTGATTATTTTCCAGGGTGTCTGTTGATTTATCATGGCTTCCTTGTAATGGTGGAATATCTTGTTTCTCATCATTTCATCCGGATGTTCTCTCAGTTCATCTTTTATCCAAGGTATATCTGGCTCGCAAAGCAAATAAAGGTCATATTTTCTGACAGCTATTTCATGTAATATTTTATTGCTGCAATGATTGAAAACAATTTCACTCCATACTTTCAAAACATACAAATCAGTGTCAATGAACACAACAGGCTTATGGGTGTAACTGACTGATTTTTTCTGATTCAATAAGCGGATGATTTCCTCTTCATGTTGAATTTGTCCTGCTGCTATTTTTTCCAAATCTGATGGCGTATATTCTTTTCCGTTAGTATTTAAATAAACTCTGGCATGTTCATTTACCCATTCGGTGTTGAAGTGACTGGCGAGTTGTTCGCAAAGGGTGGTTTTTCCTGTTGATTCAGGACCAATCAGAACAATTTTTTTCAAATCTCCACTCATACTTTTTTGCTTTCTGTTGTCAATTTGGTTTTCCATTCCAATAATCCGGAAACCGCCAGTAAAAGAAACAACACATACATCAATGTAAACAACATGAATCCCTTATAGAAATTAAGTGGTATGGCAATAATATTCGAGAAAATCCAGGCAATCCAGTTTTCCATTTTTCGTTTGGTCATCCACCACATGGATGTTACAGCAGAAGAAGAAACCAGCGAGTCAAGAATCAGCGTATTGCTGTCTGTTAATTTTGCCAGCATGTAATAAATCACCAGCCATGAAATCAGAAAAAGTATTATACCATTGATCAGTTCTGATTTATTGCACCAGCTGATAGGGTAAAGTTCTTCTGCATTTTTTTTCTGCATCCAGTTGTACCAGCCGTAAAGACTCATGAAAAAATAATAAATGTTCAATATGGAATCTGCATAAAGAGGAGGGTCTGCAATGAAATAATAAATATAAGAGGCAAGCAACACTCCTATGATGCCGGTTGGATAAACCAGCACGTTATTTTTTTTCGCATACCATACACTTGCTAACTGCATAACGGTACTGGTCCATTCCTGCCACTTGGTTTGTATCACATTTTCATAAAATTCTCTCCATACTTCCATCAATGTCATCTTGGTACATTTTTCTAAATAAAAAAGCACTTCAACAGAAGTGCCCTGATTATCTGAATACGATTATTGACAGTATTATTCAGCTTCTGCAACCACTTCCTTCACTTCAGGTATCATTCTTTTCATCATGCCTTCGATACCGGCTTTTAAAGTAATCATGGAAGAGGGACATCCGCTGCAACTTCCCTGCAACATCAAATTAACTTTACCATCTTCAAAACTTTTGAATTGTATAGCTCCACCATCCATCTCAACAGCAGGTTTTACATAGTTTTCCAATAGTTCCTTGATACGCTTTACCACATCATCATCATCCGCGTTGATTGTATTGCTGCTTTCTGATTTTATTTTTACCACCTCATCATCATTTACAACCACCTTGCCTTCTTCAAGATATTCTTTTAAAAACTGTTTTACAGTTGGAATCATATCTTGCCAGTCATCTGTTTCAGATGTTTTGGTCAGTGTAACAAAATTACTCGCTATAAATACAGCCTTAATGAAAGGAAAGGCAAAAAGTTCCTGAGCCAAAGGAGAGGGTTTCGTACTGGCTTCATCAGGGAAGTCAATGGATTTTCCCGGGTATAACAACTTGTTTGCAACAAATTTCATTGTTTCGGGATTGGGAGTCATTTCTGTATAAATACTGATAACCGGATTACCTGTTTTTATCATAAATTATTTTTTAATCTTTCATGCAAAATTATATCATAAACCTCAATGCAAAGCCAACATATCCTCCTTTAACTTTTAAAAAAATAAGATTTTCTTATTTCGCAAACTTCTTTATCTCTTAATAATCCTACTCTGTAACAATTCTCAGTTTGGCGTAATTAAGCATAATCTTTTTTTCTCCATTTTGTTCAAAATGAATGGTAGCAATCGGGTTGTGTGCTGCTCCCTCCATTTTTGTAATGGTACCAAATCCAAATTTTTGATGTTCCACTGTAAGTCCTTCTTTTAAATCGGCCGTGTCACTTGCGATGAAATTCTCAGATGGGGTATGGTCTTTTGTTTGAGGTCTTGCAGAAGGAATATTGATGATTTTGTTCTTGCTTGGCTGAGATGTTCTTTCCGGTGAATTTCCTCCAAATCCTCTCCTCATTCTTTCATAGGCACTTGTTTGACCAAAGCCTTGATTGTTATTATTTCTCATGCCTCCACCTGCGTAGGATTTGTCAATATTGTCTTCATTGATTTCTTCTAAAAATCTGCTGGGTTCATTTTGTTGCAACTGTCCGAATCTGTATCGTGCATTGGCATAACTCAAATATAGTTTTTCTTTAGCCCTTGTGATGGCTACGTAAAACAGCCTTCTTTCTTCTTCCAATTCTTCTCGGGTATTAATACTCATAGCACTCGGAAACAATGTTTCTTCTAATCCACCCAGAAAAACGACCGGAAACTCCAGCCCTTTGGCAGCATGTATGGTCATTAGTTTTACAGCATCATTGTTTTCTTTATCATCATCGGCATCTGTTAACAATGCGATTTGCTGTAAATAAGAACCTAATCCTTTATCTCCCACCTCCCCATCCTCCATATTCATGGGAGTTTCAGTGAACTCTTTAATAGAGTTCAGCAATTCCTGTACGTTTTCATATCTTGCCAAACCCTCAGTAGATTTATCATTGAAAAGTTCTTTTACGATACTGGTACTTTTTCCGATAATGATTGAAAGGTCATAGGCATTTTTTTTCGGCATTTCACTTTGAAACATTTTGATCATGGTTACAAAGTTATCCATTGCCTCCAGCGTACCTCCTTTAAAACCATGAAGTGCAGCATTTGTAAGTATTTCCCATACACTTTGATTGGAGTTGTTTGCAAGTAACACAAGTTTGTCCATAGAGGTTTTTCCAATGCCTCTTACGGGATAATTTATCACGCGTTTCAATGCTTCTTCGTCCTTTGGATTTACAACCAATCGCAGATAAGCAATGAAATCTTTCACTTCTTTTCTTTGATAGAAACTCATGCCGCCATAAATGCGATATATTATTCCCATTCTGCGTAAAGATTCCTCAAAGCTTCTGCTTTGTGCATTGGTTCTGTATAATATGGCAAAATCCTTATTGAAAAAGTGATTTCTGAGTTTGAGTTCTTGTATGGTATCTGCCACCATTTTACCTTCATCATTATCCGTCATAGTGCGGATCAATTTGATTTTTTCTCCTTCAGAATTATCTGTAAATAATTTCTTTTCTATCTGTCCTTTGTTCTTGCTGATAACTTCATTCGCTACATGCAGAATGGTTTTGGTACTTCTGTAGTTTTGTTCCAGCTTTACAATTTTTATTTCATCATAATCTTTCTGAAACTGCAGTATGTTTTCTATCGTTGCACCTCTGAAACTATAAATACTCTGCGCATCATCACCTACTACACAAACATTTTCATTCATAGCGCCCAACAATTTTACAATTTCATATTGCGAAGTGTTAGTATCCTGATACTCATCAATCATGATATACTTGAACTTTTGCTGATACTTGCTCAATGCTTCCGGAAAATTACTCAGCAACAAGTACATTTTATATAAAAGATCATCAAAGTCCATTGCTCCGTTTTTAAAGCAACGATTGCTGTAGGCTTTGTATATCGCACCAATTTGAGGTCGGTTGGATTTAGAATCTTCTTGTTGCAATAACCAGTCATTGGCATATTCGTCAGGTCCAACCAATGCATTTTTGGCCATTGAAATTCGACTCAAAACAGTATTGGGTTTGTAATGTTTATCATCAAGATTGAGTTCTTTTATAACAGCTTTTAAAACCGATTTCGCATCATCCGCATCATAAATGGTAAAATTGGAAGGATAGCCAAGTTTTGGCGCTTCTGCTCTGAGTATTCTGGCAAATACACTATGAAAAGTTCCAATATATAAATTTCTTGCTTCCGATCCTCCCAGTATTTTATCTATACGTTCCTTCATTTCGGCCGCAGCCTTATTGGTAAAGGTGAGGGCAAGTATATTAAAAGGATCTACACCCGATGCCATCAAATGGGCGATTCTTGTGGTAATAACTTTGGTTTTTCCGCTACCGGCCCCGGCAATAATCATTAAAGGACCGTCTTTGTGTAACACTGCTTTACGCTGCTGTTCATTCAATTCATCAATATAATTAGGCATGGGGCAAATGTACGAATACGGTAAATGCATTGAAGAACTGTGAAGAAATATTTCCCAATAATATAATTTTTTGAATTTTTTTTTACTGCGGTTGTTTTATATCGTCATTCTTTATCAATATTCTCAGGAATTTTTGTATTTTGTCAGCCGAATCAATGTTGTTTGTAATAGCCTTACAGTAAAAGTCATATTAAAAGGTCATGATGATTAAGGCTACATGATGCGATCATTTAAAATATATTAAAATGAAATTTTTCTATTTTCTGCTTGTATGCTTTGCCACG
>CANFOP010000045.1 GCA_947448685.1 Chitinophagaceae bacterium
AAGAGCCATTGAATTGAAAGAAGCGGATTCTTCTGTGAGCATTCATCTGATTAATATTGGTGGCTCAGACAATGAGCCCATCATCAGAAAAGCCCTTGCTTTAGGTGGAGATGAAGCCATCAGAGTGAATGCCGATAACAACGACAGTTATTATATAGCCTCACAAATTGCTCATATTGCGAAAGAAGGCAATTATGATTTGATTCTAACCGGCAAGGAAACCATTGATTATAACGGTTCATCTGTTGGCGCAATGGTGGCCGAATTGTTAGGCATGCCTTTCATTTCTCATGCCACCAAATTAAGTATTGAATCTGGCAACGCAATTGTGGTAAGAGAAATTGAAGGAGGTGAAGAAACCAATAAAGTTTCATTTCCATTGGCAGTTAGTTGTCAGAAAGGGATGGCTGAACAAAGAATACCTAACATGAAAGGAATCATGGGAGCAAGAACCAAACCATTGAAAGTCCTTGAACCAGTTCCTGCTGAGGAATTTACTTCTGTTTCATCATTTGATTTACCTCCTGCAAAGGCCGGAGTAAAACTGATTTCACCGGAAACTCCGGAGGAATTGGTAAGGCTATTGCGCGAAGAAGCAAAAGTCATCTAAATCATTATTAACTTTTTTTGTTCAAAGCAATTTTAAAAATATAGTTTATGAGCGTATTAATATTTATAGATCAGGCAGAAGGAAAAATAAAAAAATCTTCTTACGAAGCAGCATCATATGGAGCTCAGGCAGCCGATTTGCTGGGAACACATGCTGAAGGTATCATCCTTGGAAAAACAGACGACAATCTTTCAACATTGGGAAATTATGGACTTGCAAAAGTTCACACCATTGATGATAGTCAGTTGAATAAATTTGATGCGCAAGTATACGCTAAGCTGATTCATGATGTGGTAATTTCAACCGGAGCGGACACCATTATCTTTTCCAACAATGTTTCGGGTAAAGCCATTGCTCCGAGATTGAGCGTACAATTAAAAGCAGGCTTGGTTTCAGGAGCTGTAGCACTTCCCGATCTATCCAATGGATTTGTGGTTAAAAAAAGTGTGTTCAGCGGAAAAGCATTTGCCAATATTTCCGTCAATACTCCTAAAAAAATAATCTCCTTAAATCCAAATTCATTTAATATAACCAAAGTGGAAGGATCTGCTGAGATAGTTTCTTTCAATGCTTCTATCCCATCTTCAACTATTGAAACAACTGCTGTAAATAAAATTACCGGTGATGTTCCATTGGGTGAAGCAGATGTAGTTGTAAGTGGAGGCCGCGGATTGAAAGGTCCTGAAAACTGGGGCTTAGTGACTGAATTGGCATCATTGCTCAACGCTGCTACCGCTTGCAGCAGACCTGTTGCCGATATTCATTGGCGTCCCCATCATGAACATGTTGGCCAAACAGGATTAGCTATCGCTCCTAATTTGTATATCGCCATCGGTATTTCGGGCGCCATTCAGCATCTGGCAGGTGTGAACAGAAGTAAGACAATCGTGGTAATCAATAAAGACCCTGAAGCACCTTTTTTCAAGGCGGCTGATTATGGAATTGTAGGAGATGCATTCGAAGTGGTGCCTAAAATCATTGATTCGATTAAAAAAATGAAATCTTCGTCATGACATCTACAAACCTTAAAAAATCAAGGCCTTTCAGTTAATATTGGAAGGCTTATTTTTTTATATTTGTATTCGATTTTAATATTTAGATATTAATGAAAAAGATAGAGCTGGAAATAATTGCCCTTTCGCACAGTATTACTCAAACGCATTCCTATGCTGTAGTATTAGGTGAAATGAACGGATTAAGAAGATTGCCAATAGTCATTGGTGGTTTTGAGGCACAAGCCATTGCAGTTGCATTAGAAAGAATGTTGCCGAGTCGCCCTTTGACTCATGACCTCATGAGAAACTTTATGCTGGCATTCAACATAGAATTAAACGAAATTATCATCAACGATTATCAGGAAGGAGTTTTTTTTTCAAAACTGATTTGCACTTCTGCAAATGATACTATTGAGATAGATTCAAGAACATCAGATGCTTTGGCAATGGCTGTTAGATTCGGTTGCCCAATTTATACTTACGAAGAAATCCTTATAAACGCAGGAGTCTCGCCCGAAAATCAAAACAAGGAAATCAAAACAGGTTCCATTACAAGCGAAACAGGTAAAGGTAAAAATGACTTAAGCACAATGGATACTAAAGATCTTAAAGTAATGCTGGAAGAAGTACTGGAGCAGGAAGATTATATAAAAGCTATTTCCATTAGAGATGAATTGAAAAAAAGAGGGACATAACAATTTACAGGTCTTTCAAAAAAATAATTACTATTAATCCTGTTCAATGGTTTCATTTCCAAATGCCAAAATAAATATCGGTTTAAATATTACCGGAAAAAGACAGGATGGCTTTCACAATCTGGAAACCATATTTTATCCGATTGAAATAAAAGATGCTTTGGAGATTATACAAGCTAATGCAGACGAAACCACCCAATTCAATCATACAGGAAACAATATACCCGGAAATGAATCAGATAATTTATGTATCAAAGCATATAAATTATTGAAAAATGATTTTCCTGATTTGCCTCCTGTAAAAATCCATTTGCATAAAAACATCCCCATGGGCGCAGGTTTAGGAGGTGGCTCAGCAGATGGTGCATTTACACTCATCATGCTGAACAATTTATACAATATTGGTTTAAGCAAAAGTAAACTGATTGATTATGCATTGATGTTGGGAAGCGACTGCCCTTTTTTTATTGAAAATAAACCATCTTTTGCAAGAGGCAGAGGAGAAATATTAGAGCCCGTCTCTCTAAACTTAGATGAATACAAAATAGTGTTGATAAACCCGGGTATTCATGTTAATACAGGCTGGGCTTTTACTTCATTGAACATTCGAAATAAAACCGATTTACTAATCAACATCAAAAATATTCCTGTTGAAGAATGGAAATCATATATAGTAAATGATTTTGAGACTCCTGTATTTAATGCTTTTCCTGCAATCAAAAATATCAAAGAAACCTTGTATCAGGCAGGTGCTATTTTCGCTTCTATGAGTGGATCAGGAAGTACTGTTTATGGCATCTTTGATAAAAAAAGTGTACCTGCTTTAAATTTTCCGGATTCTTACTTTTTGAAATGGGTTTAAGTAACTATATTTGAAAATATAAATGAGCAATTCAATCATATACTTCTTATCGAATAACCTTGATTTACTGAATCATCGAGGATAATTTCTTTTTGTCCCTCAGCACATTGAGGGAACTATTTCCCTATACCAATATTTCATTCTCTTTACCTATCAACAATTAAATAAAATGCATTCTACTATATCACTGTCTGACAAAACAAACTATTACCTGAATCTTGAAGAGAAATATGGTGCGCACAACTATCATCCACTGCCCGTTGTTCTTAAAAAAGGACTAGGCGTGCATCTTTGGGATGTTGATGATAAACAATACTATGATTTTTTAAGTGGATATTCTGCCGTCAATCAAGGTCATTGTCATCCTAAAATTGTAGATGCCCTTAAATCCCAGGCGGATATTCTAACACTTACTTCCAGAGCATTTCACAACAATTTGCTGGGTGAATACGAACAATACATCACTTCTTATTTCGGTTATGATAAGGTTCTTCCCATGAATACAGGTGTTGAAGGAGGTGAAACGGCCATCAAACTTGCCAGAAGATGGGGCTATCAGGTAAAAGGCATTGAAAAAAACAACGCAAAAATCATTTTTGCAGAAGGCAATTTTTGGGGCAGAACAATGGCTGCCATCTCTTCTTCTACAGACCCCAGCAGTTACAATAATTTCGGGCCTTTTATGCCCGGATTTGAACTGGTACCTTACAACGATTTGGTTTCATTGGAAAAAGCCTTTCAGGACAAAAATGTTGCGGCCTTTATGTTTGAGCCTATTCAAGGTGAAGCGGGAGTAGTGGTGCCCGACGAAGGATATATTGCAGGAGTCAGAAAACTCTGCAGTGAATACAATGTGTTAATGATTGCAGATGAAATACAAACCGGACTTGCCAGAACAGGAAAGATGCTTGCCTGCGATCACGAGAATGTTAAACCCGATATATTGATTCTGGGAAAAGCTTTAAGTGGCGGAATGCTTCCAATAAGCGCAGTGCTTTGTAATGATGAAATCATGCTGACCATAAAACCCGGTGAGCATGGCAGTACATATGGTGGAAATCCTTTGGCATGCAAGGTGGCTATGAGCGCTTTACAAGTTTTAAAAGATGAAAAAATGGCGGAAAACGCAACTGAAATGGGTGTATTGTTCAGAAATGAATTACTAAAAATAAATTCGCCCTTTATTTCGTGTATTCGTGGCCGTGGACTTTTGAATGCGATAGTGATTAACCATAAAAATCCGGATGCTGCCTGGGATCTTTGCATGGAATTAAAAGTTCAGGGATTGTTGGCAAAACCAACACATGGCGACAAAATCAGATTTGCACCTCCTTTGACCATTACTAAAGAACAAATACTGGACAGCATTACTATCATCAAACAATCTTTATCTATTTTATAATCCTACAAATATGGACACACATCTTCACCACGACCATCAGGAAATTCATTTAAAAAGCTCCGATCTTTTAAGAGATGTTGTGATAGGTATGAGCGACGGCCTTACCGTACCTTTTGCCTTAGCCGCAGGATTAAGTGGTGCAGTGGATAGTAGCAGCATAGTTGTGATTGCAGGGATCGCTGAAATTGCTGCTGGAAGTATTGCTATGGGTCTTGGCGGTTATCTGGCAGGCAAAACAGAGCAAGACCATTATGCCAGCGAGGTAAAAAGAGAATACGATGAAGTGGAGAATCTGCGCCATAAAGAAATTGAGGAGACAAAAGAGTTCTTTGCAAGTTTAGGCCTTAGTGAAGAATTGCAAATCAGCGCCACAGAAGAAATTGCAAAAGACAAAGACAGATGGGTAGAATTCATGATGAAATATGAATTAGGATTGGAAAAACCCGATCCTAAAAGGGCTACTAAAAGTGCCTTAAACATTGGCTTATCATACATTGCAGGAGGCATCATTCCGTTAAGTCCTTATTTTTTCATCGCCGATTCTACTGAAGCGCTAAAATTTTCAGTAGTTGCTACTTTGGTTTGTCTGTTTACTTTCGGATATTTTAAAAGTAAAGTAACCGGCATCAATCCATGGCTTGGCGCCCTGAGGGTTATGTTTATTGGAGCATTGGCAGCAGCAGCCGCATTTGGTGTGGCAAAACTTTTTGAACACTAATGTTTCCATTGATGAAATAAAATTCATTCGCCTTACATCTGATGCTTTTTATTGCTGGATATGTTTTGCATTGTCCAGGTGATTTTTTGTTGTAATGGAGACTTTCTTTCCGGACAGTTTTTTTTGTCGCAAATTGAACAGGAAAAATCCAAACATCCATCGGAATGAACAAACAATTCAACCGAATCTCCAAAATGTTCTCTTACCAATCCTGACAGTTGATCAATCTCACCATGCGCTTCATGAACATTGAAATACCATGGAACAGTAAGATGACAATCCAAATGAAGCATAGATCCATATTTGATGATTCTTAAATTATGCAGATCGACCCAATTTTCACTTCTGTTTTTGTTTAACGTATCCACCATTTTCTTCAATAATTCCATATCAGCTTCATCCATAATGCCTGCAATTGAACTTCTAACAATTGAATAGGCAGTATATAATATAATCATGGCAAATACTATAGCAACAACACTGTCCAACCAAATAATATTTGTAAAATAAATCAATAGTAACCCCGTCCCAATACCAAGTGTTGTATAGGTGTCTGCCAATAAGTGTTTTCCTCCTGCAATCAAAGCCAAAGAATTATTTTTCGTACCCGTTTTAACGCAATATCTTCCTGCAAATAAATTAATCAATGCGGTAAACACAATCAACAAAATCCCATAATCCAATTTGTGAATCAGGTGCGGATGGGACAGATTGATGATTGACTCACGAATAATCAACAATCCTGCTATGGCAATCAATACACCTTCTATAGCTGCAGATATAAATTCAACCTTCCCATGTCCGTATGGATGATCAACATCTTTGGGCTTTCCGGACACGTACAAACTATACAAACCAATAAATCCGGCAATAACATTTACAATACTTTCCAATGCATCCGTCAAGATGGCAACAGAATGTGTAATATACCAGGCGAATATTTTAATTAAAAATAAAGCAACAGATATTATTGCTATATATTTTTGAATTTTAAAATTTTGGTGGACAGTATTCAAAATTATTTATTGAATTGTTTATAAAAATAATTGAAATAACGAATTTATTTGAATATAGTAAAGATAACTATGATAATAGAAATCTCAAATCCAATTTTCATTTATATATCAGCATTCTTATTGAACAAACCTTAATTTTGCAAGAAATAAAAACCACATGAACTTCCAACTTTCTGAAGAGCATTTAATGATTCAAAATGCAGCCCATGATTTCGCAAAAAATGAATGTTTACCTGGTGTGATAGAACGCGACGAAAAGCAAATTTTTCCTAAAGAGCAAATAGAAAAATTGGCCGACCTTGGCTTTATGGGAATGATGGTAAAACCGGAATACGGAGGAAGTGGTATGGACACAATCAGTTATGTTCTTGCCATGGAAGAAATCAGTAAAGTGGATGCCAGCGTAAGTGTATGCATGAGCGTAAATAATAGTCTGGTGTGCTATGGACTTCAGGAGTACTGTAATGAAGAACAAAAACAAAAATATTTAACCCCTTTAGCACAAGGAAAAAAAAATGGTGAATTATATATTGGCGCCTTTTTATTGAGTGAGCCTGAAGCAGGGAGTGACGCCACCTCTCAACGCACCACAGCAGAAGATAAAGGAGATTATTATTTATTAAATGGCACGAAAAATTGGATTACAAACGGAAACAGCGCCAGCGTATATTTAGTCATCGCACAAACAGATGTAAGTAAAGGCAGTAAAGGCATCAATGCTTTCATAGTTGAAAAAAATTGGCCTGGTGTTGTTGTAGGTGCTAAAGAAAATAAGTTAGGCATTCGTGGAAGTGATACTCACACCATCTTATTCAATGATGTAAAAGTTCCCAAAGAAAACAGAATTGGTGAAGATGGATTTGGTTTTAAGTTTGCCATGAAAACTTTGGCAGGCGGAAGAATCGGTATAGCATCACAGGCTCTTGGTATTGCAAGTGGAGCTTATGAACTGGCTTTGGCTTACAGCAAACAAAGAAAAGCTTTTGGTACAGAAATCATGAATCATCAAATTATTCAGTTCAAACTGGCAGACATGGCTACTAAGATTGAATCTGCCAGATTACTATGCCTGAAATCCGCTTGGGAAAAGGATCAACACCTGGATTACACACTAAGCAGTTCTATGGCAAAAGTATTCAGCAGTGAAACAGCTATGTGGACAGCAACTGAAGCTGTTCAAATTCACGGAGGATATGGATTTGTTAAAGAATACCATGTAGAAAGACTGATGCGCGATGCAAAAATCACTCAGATTTACGAAGGTACCAGTGAAGTTCAAAGAATCGTGATCAGCAGAAGTATTTTAAAGTAATTTTTTCAGTTGAATATCTTTGAGTCCATGACGCCATCAGCATCATGGACTTTTTATTTAATTTTGCATTATGCCATTTTTAAAAGAACGCTATTTCAACTTACAGCAAGAACTAAACTCTTCGCAAACACAATTAATTGCCGTTTCGAAGACAAAACCTATTGAAGATATTTTGGAAGCCTATGCATCTGGCGTACGAGATTTTGGGGAGAATTACGTGCAGGAATTGGTTGACAAACAAAGTGGGCTTCCAAGTGATATCCATTGGCATTTCATAGGACATTTGCAAACTAACAAAGTAAAATACATTGCCCCATTTGTTTTTCTGATTCATGGAGTGGATAGCGAAAAATTATTACTGGAAATAAACAAACAAGGATCCAAAATCGGAAGAAAAATTGATTGTCTTCTTCAAATGCACATAGCAAAAGAGGAAACAAAGTTTGGTTTCAATGAGGAAGAATTAAGCGCTTTAATTGATAAATATTTTAACCCCATTTCTAATATAAAACTGGATTTTATAAATATAAAAGGTTTGATGGGTATGGCGACTTTCACTGAGGACACAACCATCCTGGAATCAGAATTTTCATATTTAAATAGTATTTTCAAAAGCATACAATCTTTTACTTCATCAAATTTCAATCCATCCATACTAAGTATGGGTATGAGTAGTGATTACCCTATTGCCATTAAAAACGGAAGCAATATGGTTAGAATCGGCAGTTTGTTGTTTGGGAAAAGAAATTAATTCAATCTTATTATTTAGCAGTCTACAAATAAATGTCCTCAATCAATAAAAAACTGATTGATGGCGTAAGCGTAATCGCCAAAACATCAAATTGAATCCTCTCCCATGTAGGATTTTCATACAAATACTCATCAGCAGCAGCAACCAGGTGCTTAAATTTATTTTTAGTTACAGCATCTTCAGGAAATCCATACTTATTGCTGGTCTTTGTTTTTACCTCAACAAAATGAAGAATTTCTCCTTTAGAGGCAATTATATCTACTTCTAGATGCCTGCTTCGCCAATTCTTGTAAAGTATTTTATATTGAATTTGTTCTAGATATTCTACAGCATGCTGCTCGCCTTTTAAGCCTGTTTTCAAATGTTTAGCCATCAACCAATAATACAAAAAGGAAATATTAACACCATGAGGAAAAAAGCATGAAAAAGTATTTAAAAAACATATCAATATTTACCTATTTTTGCCATAAATATTTTAATAATGAACCAGAATAAACTAAATATAATAACTGCCACTGTTTTAATTTTGTCCGCTGCAATTTTAAAGGTTTCAACTTTTCCCCACAGTATAAATCCAATAATTGCCATATCTCTTTTCAGTGGAGCCATTATTAAAGACAAAAAGTTTGCTTTTGCTATGCCGTTAATTGCGATGTTTGCATCTGACATCATGCTGGAAGCTTTCAGTATCGCTCCCGGTTTTTACGGAATGGGACAGATTGGCAACTATATCTCTTTATTGTTTATTACTGTACTTGGCTTTACTATGAAGAAGACCAACATCTTCCAAGTTGCAGGCTACTCTGTTCTTTCTTCATTAGTCTTTTTTATTCTTAGCAACACCAATTGTTTCTTCTTTGATTTTGATAATACTTATGGACATGGTATAATCGGATGGGTAAATTGCTTGGCTGCAGGAATACCATTTGTAAAGAACAGTATCATTTCAGATCTATCTTTCAGTACTGTTATTTTCTCAGTTTATGCATTCGCTTTGAAGTATGCAAGTAAGAAAGTAATTGCTTAAGATTCTTTAATTCTCAGTTTATTTTTACAATATAAAGATAATTGTTGCTGAAATTGCTCTTGATCAATCATTTCGGCACCCAAACTGATTAAATGATCAGTTCTCATTTGACAATCAATCAATTTCAATCCTTCTTTTTGTAGATACTCCACCATTTTAATAAATGCGAATTTACTGGCATTGGCATGTCTCGAAAACATACTTTCCCCGAAGAAAATATCACCAATTTTAACCCCGTACAATCCCCCTGCCAGCTCTTCCCCCAACCAGGCTTCGGCACTGATTGCAAACCCTTTCTGATGCAACTTCGTATAGGCGTTAACGATATCTTCATTGATCCATGTACCACTATCGTCTTTACGTTTTATAGTTTTACATTGAACAATTACATTTTCGAAAGATTGATTGATGGTAAACCGATAAACTTTTCGGTTTATAAGTTGCTGCATACTCTTGCTGATTTTCAACTTTTCGGGAAACAATATACAACGGGGAGAAAGACACCACCATAAAATAGGCTCATCTTCATTGTACCATGGAAAAATACCTTTTTGATAAGCAAGCAGCAATCTTTCTGCACCAAGGTCTCCTCCAACAGCCAAAAGTCCCGATTCATCTGCTTCTGTAACAGCAGGAAAATAAAGCCGGTCGTTTAATACATACATCTGAATACATTATTCTTCCTCTAAAAAACCCCAATGCTGTCTCAAATCAACTAATTCCTTACCGGTGATTTGAGGTTGGTCATAATGACCTGCATTATTCTTTTGACGATATGCTTCATATAAAGTAACAGCACAGGCAACAGAAATATTCAGTGACTTAATGATACCTACCTGGGGAATGATAAAATTACCATCTGCCAAACCTATTAATTCGTTACTTACTCCGCTATGTTCATTGCCAAAAATCAATGCCACATTTTCAGTGAGGTTCATATCGTATAAATTGACTGCATCATGACTGAGATGGGTAGTGTAAATTTTATTGTATTTTTTTCTTAATGCCTCAAAGCATGATGCAACTTCAGTAAACTGATGAATGGTCAACCATTTAGATGCGCTCGAACTACTTTTGGCACCCCATTTTTTATGACGAGGAATAATAGTGTTCAAAATATAAATCTCCTGAATACCAACAGCGTCGCAGGTTCTCATCACTGCCGAAATATTGTGGGGATCCGCTACATTTTCAAGAACAACCGTAAGATTAAGTTGTCTTTTACTCAATACATCATTTAATCTTTGTGTGCGTTCAGGTGTCATGTATGCGAAAATCGGATAATTGTATGTATTAACCTTGATTGACAAAATATTTTTTACATCCCCCAATCATTTACTACTTTTATCAAAATATAAAAAAATGAAGAAATCCTTGATTTTTGCTGTAGGAATAATATTGCTACATGCTTGTAATAATGAAAATAAAGACCAACAAAAACCCGATGTAGTTGGGGTAAATATTGATACTACGATAGACCCTTCCCAAGATTTTTTTGAATATGCCAATGGTGGGTGGATAAAAAATAACCTTATCCCCGCTGAACAATCCAGTTGGGGCATCGGCAATTTAGTAATTGAAGAAAACCAGAAAAGATTGAGGGAAATTTGCGAGAAAGCCGCTTCTTCAAATGCAACCAAAGGTAGCAGTGATCAAAAGATTGGGGACTTTTGGAAAACTGCCATGGATAGTGCTACAATAGAACGTGACGGATTAAAGCCCATACAACCATTACTTGACAAAATAAATGCCATCAAAGACATCAATGAACTCATCACCACAGTAGCATCTTTAAAAAAAATCGGCTCTTCCACCCTCTTCAGTGATTATGTGGGACAGGATGCAAAAAACAGTGATGTAATGGCATATCAATTGAACCAAGGTGGTTTGGGTTTACCTGAAAGAGAATATTATTTCAAGAATGATTCTACTACTATTAACATCAGAAATAAATACCTTGAATACATCACACACATATTGAGTATGTCTGGAGAAGATGCCAAAAAATCAGCAGCAGCAGCCAATAACATTTTGAAACTGGAAACAAAACTGGCGTCTGCATCTCGCAAGATGGAAGATTTGCGTGATCCCTATAAGAACTATAATAAAATGGCAATCAGTGAACTGAGTAAAATGTCAGGCAATATAAACTGGAGTATTTATTTAAAAGAAGTTGGCGTACAATCAGCAGATTCGGCTATTGTAGGTCAACCAGAATTCTTCAAATCACTAAACAGCATGTTAGCCTCTGCTGCTATTTCGGATTGGAAATATTATTTAAGATTCAATCTAATTAGTGATATGGCTGCCGTATTACCGGATGCTTATGGACAAGAATCATTTAACTTCAACAAACTATTCAGTGGTGCCAAATTAAGGAAACCAAGATGGAAAAGAATGATTCAATTGGAAGAAGATGCAATGGGCGAAATGCTTGGACAATTGTATGTAAAAGAATTTTTCAACGAAACTACCAAGAAAAGATATACTGTAATGGTAGATGCAATCAAAGAAGCCTTGAAAGACAGAATTGGCAATCTTACCTGGATGAGCGACAGTACGAAGAAAAAAGCATATATAAAATTAAGTTCCATAAAAAGCAAAGTAGGGTATCCTGATAAATGGAAAGATTTTTCTTCAATGAATATTGGAAAAGAAAGCCTGGCAAATAATTTCATGAATGCAAGGTTATGGTGGCACGAATATGAATACAACAAGTTGGGTAAACCAGTAAATAGAGATGAGTGGGATATGTATCCTCAAACCTATAATGCATATTACAATCCAAGCAACAACGAAATCGTATTGCCTGCCGGAATATTCACTGTTCCTGGCTACAGAGATGAAGAACTGGATGACGCTGTTGTTTATGGTTATGGCGGTGCAAGCACCATCGGGCATGAAATAACACATGGCTTTGATGACGAAGGCCGCCAGTTCGATGAAAAGGGAAATTTGGTTAGCTGGTGGACAAAAAATGATGAGACTGAATTCAACAAAAGAGCAGAAACAATGATAAGGCAATTCAATGATTTTGAACCTGTAAAAGGATATCATATAAATGGCAAAGCAACTCTTGGAGAAAACATTGCAGACCTTGGCGGAATTTTGTTAGGAATAGAAGCATTTAAAAAAACTGCACAATATAAAGAAGGAAAAAAAATTGCAGGGCTATCCCCCATGCAAAGATATTATCTGGGTTACGCATTAGGATGGCTAGGTCATACCAGAGAAGAACAATTGAAAAACAGATTGATGACAGACGTACATTCACCTGCCAAATACAGGGTAAATGGACCTTTTGCAGATGTTGATGATTTTTATACCACTTTCAACATAAAAAAAGGCACTCCAATGTTCAGAGTTGACAGTGCAAGAGTGAGAATTTGGTAATTTGAAAAATAGTAACTTGTAAGAGGGTCAAAATTGACGCTCTTTTTTATGCAGTCATATTAATTCCCAATCCAGGCAGTTCGTTGTAAACGATTTTTCCGTAACTGAATGTTACACCCTCTGCTATATCTTCATTCAACAATAAAGTACCAT
>CANFOP010000046.1 GCA_947448685.1 Chitinophagaceae bacterium
GAAGCAAAAATTTCTTCCAGCATAAAAAATAAACCTCCTTTAAAGTTTGACCCTGTTGAAGAAACGCCTACATTGATTCATCAGCGTTCAAATGCCGATCATCAAAAAGATGAAGATAAAACTGACAATTCGACCACTTCATTAAATGATATTTTAAAAAAAGACAATACAGAAATCAGCGATACATTGATTGAGGGTCCAATCAAAGATTTGAAAAAAGCCATCGGAATCAATGACCGTTTTTTATTTATCAATGAATTGTTTCTTGGAGATGAAGTGATGTTTGAGAGGAGCATTAAAACGATCAACTCTTTCACCATTTATCCTGAGGCGGAATACTGGATCAGAAGAGAACTAAAACTAAAGCTTGCCTGGAATGAAAGCAGTGAGACAGTCAAACAATTCAATCAATTAGTCAAGAGACGATTTAATTTCACATAGTTAACAATTGTTTCGGTTGCACCTTTATTACTGTAAACAAATCTCCTTGAATTTTCTCCAGCATTTTTTAAAATATCTTTGTTTGAAAAAAGATAGTCAGTTGTTTTTTTCAACTCTGCAAAATTGTTTACTGAAAATGCCCCTTTTTTATTGATTAGTTCAATTGCCTCGGCGAATTTATGATAACGAGGTCCAAAGATGATTGGTTTTCCATAAACAGCAGCTTCCAGCGTATTGTGAATACCTTTTTGAAAACCACCTCCTATGTATGTGATATCAGCATATTTGTATATTGAAGCAAGCAGACCTATAGAATCAACTATCAAAACATTAACACCCACCCAATCTGTTTGTTTTTTTACCCAATCAGAGAAGAATGCTGCATTTTTGAAAGTTTTCTTTATTCGGTTCAAGTTGTTTTGATGAATCTCATGCGGAACTATAATGAAATTAATCTCAGGATTTTCATTTGATAATTCAGCCAGTAAAGCCTCATCTTTATTCCAGGTACTTCCTGCAATGATTAGTTTTTTGTTTTGTTTGAATTTTTCAATGCCATCAATAAACTCAATATGTTCAGCAATTTCAATCACTCTGTCAAATCTTGTATCTCCTGAAATGGAAGCATTTTTAATTCCTATTTTATCAAGTTGAAATATTGATTCTTTATTTTGCACAAACAAGTGTTCGAATGCTGAAAGTGTTTTTACCCATAATCTACCGTACCATTTAAAGAAAGGTTGATTGTGTCTGAAAATTCCGGCAATAAGCAAAACGGGTATTTTTCTTTTTTTCAGTTCATTCAGACAGTTCATCCAATATTCATACTTTACCCAAATTACCAGAGCAGGATTGATTTCATCAATTATTTTTTTTGCATTTTTCGGAGTATCAACCGGGAGGTAGATGATTTTATCTGCAACAGAATAATTTTTTCGGATTTCAAATCCGCTTGGAGAAAAAAAACTTATAACTACAGGAATGCTGGGCCATTCTTTTTTCATTCTTTCAATTACCGGTCTGCCTTGTTCAAATTCACCTAAACTTGCGCAATGCATCCAAATGGGTTTTTGGTTGAAATCACATTTCGGGAAATTTTTTCTTCCTTCAATCCATAAAGCAGCTTTTTTATTAAAAAAAGATGAAATATAGATGAGTTTTTCGAGCAGATATATTGATAAATTGTATAGAAACAAGATATAAGATTGAATTAGATTCAAAAATACATCCAAATAATGATAAAACTGTCAGCGGATACACTAAAAAATCGTATTCAAAATCTTATATTTGCCAAGCTAAAATGCTTGATTTATGAGGCCTTTACAAATGGTAGATACTGCTAATCAATACCTTAAAATTAAAAAAGAGGTTGATGATGCTGTAATAAAAGTGATGGAAAGTTCACAGTTTATTGGAGGGAAAGCAGTGAACGACTTTGCTTCCAATTTGGCATCGTACAATGGAAGTAAGCATGTGATTACTTGTGCAAATGGTACTGATGCACTTCAAATCGCCATGATGGCATTGGGTATTAAAGCCGGTGACGAAGTGATTACACCTTCTTTTACTTACATTGCTACAGTTGAAGTTGCTGCTTTGTTGGGTATTAAACCAATATTTGTAGAAGTGGATAAAAGAAGTTTTTGTATTGATTCTGCGGCAATAGAAAAAGCGATAACACCAAAAACAAAGGCCATTGTTCCCGTTCATTTATATGGTCACGCTGCAGATATGGAATCCATCATGCAGATTGCTAAAAAGCATAATCTTTTTGTTATTGAGGATAATGCACAAGCAATTGGAAATGATTATCAATTTTCTGACGGTACTGTTAAAAAGACAGGAAGCATAGGCCATATTGGTTGTACATCTTTTTACCCATCTAAAAATCTGGGGGCTTTTGGTGATGGCGGGGCAATATTTACGGAAGATGATAGCCTGGCCCAGCAATTGAGAATGATTGCATCTCATGGTCAAAGCAGAAGATATTATCATGATGTTGTAGGATGCAATTCAAGATTGGATGCGATGCAAGCAGTGATTCTTGATATTAAATTAAAACATTTGGACCAATACAATGCAGCGAGAAGAAAAGCGGCAGATTTTTATGACACTGCGTTTATGGGTCACCGTAACATAACGATACCTTTCAGGTCTGAAAACAATTGTCATGTTTTTCACCAGTACACATTGATATTGGAAAATGTTGATAGGGATGGTTTGCATTCATATTTAGCTGAAAATGGAATTCCCTCTATGATTTATTATCCTGTTCCGGCACATAAACAGAAAATGTTTGATGCATTTGGTGGAAGTTTGTTTGAGTTGCCCCTGACAGAATGGTTGACAGAGCGTGTTATTTCTTTACCCATTCACACAGAATTGGATGAGGAACAACAAAAATACATTTGCGATAAAGTATTGGAATTTGTAAATAAAAACTAATATTCTTATTTGAAATTGCATTGATTCTAAAATTAAAATACAAAGACTTGAACAGTTAACAGTCGAAATGATTAAGTCTATATCAATTGACCAAAACTAAAAATCAAATTAACAAATGAAAATTGCAGTCATCGGAACAGGCTACGTTGGATTGGTAACGGGCACTTGTTTTGCAGAAACAGGAAACAATGTTACTTGTGTAGATATCGATACGAGAAAAGTAGAAAAATTATCCAGCGGACAAATTACCATATTTGAACCCGGGCTTGAAAAATTATTTTTAAGAAACCAAAAAGAAGGAAGACTGCATTTTACAACTTCAATTGAGCAAGCGGTAGAAAATGCCAAAGTTATTTTTTTGGCATTGCCAACTCCTCCTGGAGAGGATGGAAGTGCTGATTTATCTTATATTTTAAACGTAGCGGCACATCTCGGTAAAATTTTAAAATCGGTTGATTACAAGGTAATCATAGATAAGAGTACTGTGCCGGTAGGAACAGCAGAAAAAGTAAGAAACGCCGTTCTGTCAACTGCAGTGGAAGATCTCAGAAAATCCTTTGATGTAGTCAGCAATCCGGAATTTTTAAGAGAAGGGGTTGCTGTGGAAGATTTTATGAAACCCGACAGAGTAGTGATAGGAACAAACTCCGAAGCTGCCAAGAAAATAATGAATGAGCTATATGCGCCATTTGTTCGTCAGGGAAATCCCATCATTTTTATGGATGAGAAGTCTGCTGAACTTACCAAGTATGCTGCGAATTCTTTCCTTGCAGTAAAGATCAGTTTTATGAATGAGATTGCGCAACTATGCGAGAAATTGGGTGCTGATGTGGATATGGTTAGAAAAGGAATAGGAAGTGATGAAAGAATCGGAAAAAGATTTTTATTTCCCGGTATCGGATATGGAGGAAGTTGTTTCCCTAAAGATGTACAGGCCTTATCAAAATCTTCTCATGAGGTTGAATACGATTTCAAAATTTTGGATGCCGTGATGGAGGTGAATGAGTCACAGAAACTTCATCTTATTCCAAAAATTGAAAAATATTTCCATGGGGATCTTGCTGGAAAGCATTTTGCAATATGGGGACTTGCTTTCAAACCGAATACGGATGATATCAGAGAGGCACCGGCATTTTATATGATTGATGCTTTGCTAAGCAAAGGGGCAACTATAGCCGCTTTTGATCCGGAGGCCATGTCTAATTCAAAACAAGTATTGGGTGATACAATCAGGTATGCTGAAAATCAATATGATGCTTTGCAAAAAGCAGATGCATTAATTATCGCTACAGAGTGGAACGAATTCAGAACTCCTGATTTTGATCAGTTGTCGGGCTTACTGAAAAACAAGGTGATTTTTGATGGAAGAAACCTCTTTGATTTATCTTCAATGGAACAATTGGGATATCACTATGAAAGTGTTGGTAGAAAAATAATAGTATAGTTTATTGTTTAAAAATAATTGCCGTGAGAAAAAAAAGAGTATTAATAACCGGAGCAGCAGGCTTTCTTGGTTCGCATTTATGTGACAGATTTATTCGTGAAGGATTTGATGTGGTGGGAATGGATAATCTTATTACCGGTGATTTAAAAAATATTGAACATCTTTTTAAACTAAAGGAATTTGAATTCTATCATCATGATGTGTCCAAATTCATTCATGTTCCGGGCGATCTGGATTTCATCTTACATTTTGCCTCACCTGCCAGTCCGATTGATTATTTAAAGATTCCCATTCAGACATTAAAGGTTGGTTCTCTGGGGACTCATAATTGCCTGGGTCTTGCATTGGCCAAAAAAGCAAGAATTTTAGTGGCAAGTACCAGTGAAGTATATGGTGATCCTTTGGTTCATCCTCAAACAGAAGAATACTGGGGCAATGTAAATCCGGTAGGGCCCAGAGGTGTGTATGATGAGGCAAAACGTTTTCAGGAAGCCATCACGATGGCATATCATAATTTTCATCAGGTAGAAACAAGGATTGTTAGAATATTCAATACTTATGGTCCTCGTATGAGACTGAATGATGGAAGAGCATTGCCTGCTTTTATAGGACAAGCATTGAGGGGAGAAGACCTGACAGTTTTTGGAGATGGAAGCCAAACCAGAAGTTTTTGTTATGTAGATGATTTAGTAGAAGGTATATACAGGCTATTAATGAGCGATTATGCATATCCGGTCAACATTGGTAATCCGGATGAAATTTCTTTGAAGGATTTTGCAGATGAAATTTTAAAACTGACAGGTTCCAATCAAAAGATATCATATAAACCACTTCCGGTGGATGATCCCAAACAAAGAAAACCAGATATCAGTAAAGCAAAAGAAATATTGGATTGGGAGCCGAAAGTTAACAGGGCAGAAGGTTTGAAAATAACTTATGATTATTTCAAGGGTCTGACTCCCGAAGAATTAAATAAACAACCATTGGAATTCATCAGCAGGAAGTATTGATTAAAGAGAGCGTTTACATGATATACCATGATTTATTAAATAAGAAAAAAACACTTGCAGTTATAGGCTTGGGTTATGTTGGGCTTCCCATTGCACTTGAATTCGCAAAAAAAATCAAAGTAATAGGTTTTGATATCAATGCAGATAGAATAGCGTTGATGAAAAAGGGAATTGATCCAAGCAATGAACTAGGCTCAAATGATTTTCAGGATTGTGATATAGAATTTACCAATGATCTTGAGGTGTTGAAAAAGGCCCATTTTTACATTGTTGCTGTGCCTACTCCGGTTGATGATCACAATGTTCCTGATTTGATTCCGATTCAAAAAGCAAGTGAGACTATTGGAAAGGTTATTATGAAAGGAGATTATGTAGTGTATGAAAGTACTGTCTATCCGGGATGTACAGAGGAGGATTGTGTTCCGATAATTGAAAAAATATCCGGATTGAAAAAGATAGTCGATTATAAAATCGGTTATTCTCCTGAAAGAATCAATCCCGGTGATAAAGAGCATACCATCAGTACCATTACAAAAGTAGTGAGCGGATGTTGTGAAGAAAGCTTGAATGAAATTGCCAAGGTGTATGAATTGGTTGTAAAGGCGGGTATTCACAAAGCTCCGTCCATTAAAGTGGCTGAAGCTGCTAAAATCATAGAAAACACTCAACGAGATCTTAACATCGCATTAATGAATGAGTTGTCAATAATTTTTGACAAAATGAACATCAATACTTTTGATGTATTGGATGCGGCAAGCACCAAATGGAATTTTTTGAATTTCCAACCCGGATTGGTAGGCGGTCACTGTATTGGCGTTGATCCATATTATCTTACTCATAAATCTAAAAAACTCGGTTATGAAAGTCAGGTTATTTTAGCCGGAAGGGTAATCAATGACAGCATGTCCGAATATGTAGCAAAAAAAGTATTGCAGCACATCATTCAGTATAATGGCAATATTAAGCACAGCAAGGTATTGATTATGGGAGCTACATTCAAAGAGAATGTGAGCGATATCCGAAACAGTAAGGTAGCAGAAGTTGTAAAAGAGTTGAAACTTTTTTCATTGAATGTTGATGTATCAGATCCTAACGCAAGCAGCAAACAACTTTATCATGAATATGGTTTTGAGTTAATTGAAAATCTTTCAGATGATTATGATGCAATCATCATATCGGTTCCACACAATGAATACAAAAGTTTAGATGATGCTTATTTTACTTCTATTTCCAAAGAAAATGCAATGATTGCAGACTTAAAAGGTTTTTTAAGAGGTAAAATCAAGAATAGGCATTATTGGACTTTATAAAAAATACCAGCGAATAATCTTACATGTCTCATACAATTTTTCACACAGCAGATATTACAAAATCCACTTTTCTGGTAACAGGCGGTGCAGGGTTTATTGGTAGTCATATTGCTGAATACTTGTTGAAAAATGGAGCTCAGAAGGTAAGAGTATTGGATAATATGGCAAATGGTTTTACATCCAATCTCACCTTGTTGAGGCAATACGATAATTTTGAGTTTATTGAAGGAGATATCAGAAACATCAATGCTTGTATGCAAGCATCTGAAGGAATCGATTATATCAGTCATCAGGCAGCATTAGGATCTGTTCCTCGTTCTATAAAAGAACCCATTTATTTTAATGAAGTCAATGTGGGAGGATTTGTAAACATGTTACATGCCGCTGTTGAAAATAAAGTCAAGGTGTTTGTGTATGCTTCCTCTTCTTCAGTATATGGGGACGAAAAAAGCATGCCTAAAGTTGAGTATAAAACAGGAAAGTGTTTGTCGCCTTATGCAGCTACTAAAAAAACCAATGAATTATTCGCACAGGTGTTTTCAGATAGTTACGGAATGAAAATAATGGGATTCAGATATTTTAATATTTTTGGTCCCAGGCAGGATCCAGACGGACCTTATGCTGCTGTTATTCCTTTGTTTATAAATGGATTAATTAACAGAAAAGAAATTTTTATCAATGGAGATGGTGAACAGACAAGAGATTTTACATTTGTTGATAATGCAGTTCAGATAAATATCAAAGGAATGTTATCGCAACATGCAGATGCCTTCAATCAGGTTTATAATGTGGCAGTTGGTGAACAGTTTTCTGTTAATCAATTGTATCAAACTTGTGCAGATTTATTACATAGTGATTGGAAGCCTATTTTTCGTGCGCCGAGAATGGGTGATATCAGAAATTCTCTTGCTGATATTTCGAAAGCAAAGGATTTATTAGGGTATCATCCCACTGTTACATTTAAGGAAGGACTTATAGAAACAATCAAATTTTTTAAATAAACCAATTTAATAGAAATGCCATTTATTCAGACTGATTTTCCGGGATTATTGATTTTTGAACCAGTTGTATATGAAGACAGCAGAGGTTATTTTTTTGAAAGTTATAACCAGAAAACTTGCAAGGATTCAGGTGTTGATATATTGTTTATTCAGGACAATCAGGCAAAATCTTCATACGGAGTTATCAGAGGCATGCATTATCAATTGAATCCTGATGCACAAACAAAATTTATCAGAGCGTTAAGTGGGATAATATTAGATGTAGTAATTGATTTGAGAAAAGGTTCTCCAACATTCGGAAAACATTTTTCTATAGAATTATCTGCTGAAAATAAGAAACAACTATATATACCAAAAGGATTTGCACATGGATATTCAGTATTAAGTGAGTCCGCTGAGGTATTCTATAAATGCGATGCTTTGTACAATAAAAACCTGGAAGCAGGTGTGCAATTCTACGACCCTTCTTTAAATATCGACTGGAAAATACCAGAGGAGAAGCGTATTATTTCCGATAAGGATAAGTTACACCCAACTTTTGAAAATTGTATTAATAACTTTACATTTTAATTATTACTGATGTCAATTAAAAAAATTCTCGTTACAGGTGCTAATGGTCAATTAGGAAATGAATGCAGGAAAATTGCCCAACATATTAATGATGTTGAGTTTGTTTTTACTGATGTGGAAGAATTGTCTATTACAGATGAGATTGCCATCGAAAAAAAATTTGCACAATATCATTTTGATTATTGCATCAATGCTGCCGCATATACAGCTGTAGATAATGCAGAAAAAGACAAGGATATTGCTTATGAAATCAATGCAAATGCTGTAGGATATTTGGCCAGTGCATGTAAAAAATACAATTGTAAATTCATTCATATTTCTACAGATTATGTGTTTGACGGTGAAAAAGAAAATGGTTATTTGGAGGAAGACACTACCGGTCCAAAAAACGTGTATGGTTCTTCTAAATTATTGGGAGAGCAACTTGCATTAGAAAAAAATCCTCAAACGATAGTGATTCGTACATCTTGGGTGTATAGTTATTTCGGTAAGAATTTTGTAAAAACAATGATGAAACTGATGCAGGAAAAATCTGAAATCAATGTTGTGTCAGATCAGATTGGTAAACCTACTTATGCAGCAGATTTGGCAGATGCAATATTCAAAATCATTTTATCTTCCAACGAATTTAAACCTGGAATGTATCATTACTCAAACAAAGGAGTCATTTCATGGTACGATTTCGCAATGGCTATTAAAGAAATCGGCAACTATAATTGTCAAGTCAATCCAATTCCTTCTTCTGCTTATCCAGTTCCTGCTAAACGACCGCATTACTCTATTTTAATTACAGATAAAATAGAATCTGTTTATGGAATTGATATTCCACACTGGAAAGAGAGTTTGAAAAAATGTATGCAATTGCTGAGTTAGGAGTTGGTATCTTTCTATTCAAATCAAATCAATTCAATGAATTTATTATCTATTAAAAGCAGGATTATTGTTACCTGTAGCAATCGTTTATCACCTTATTTATTATCTGAGATTACTGATTTGGGCTTTAATCCCGTTCGTACTTTCAAAACAGGTGTTGAATTGTTGGGTGATTTGAATGATTGTATCAAACTGAATATTCATCTCAGATGTGCCAGTCAGGTATTGTTTTCATTAAAAGAATTTACAGCGAACAACGCACAGGATTTATACCAGGAGTTGATGAAAATAGAATGGGAAAATGTGATTCCGTCCAATGAATATTTTTCTATCAGCAGCAATGTCAGCAATGAAACAATCACCAATAATTTGTTTGCAAATGTGAAAGTGAAAGATGCCATTGCAGATAGATGTAGGGATAAAACAGGTAGCAGACCTGATTCAGGACCTGAGTTGAATGCGGTAGTTATTCATTTGTATTGGAAGGATTCTCTAGCCGAAATATTTTTGGATACCAGTGGAGAAACATTATCCAAACATGGATACAGAAAAATACCGGGAAAGGCACCGATGCTTGAATCCCTTGCTGCCGCTAATATCCTTGCCCTCCAATGGGATAAAAAATCTGCATTTATCAATCCCATGTGTGGTTCGGGTACAATAGCCATTGAAGCTGCTTTACTGGCAACAAGAAGAAAACCAGGTTTATACAGAAGTAATTACTCTTTCATGCACGTTTGTGGATACGAAAAAACTGTGTACGAAAAAATGTATAAGGAAATGGAATCGCAGGTTATTGATGATGCAGGTATTAAAATAATTGCATCCGATATAAGTGAAGACGCTGTCAATATATCTAAGATAAATGCCGGCATTGCAGGTGTTGAGCATATGATTGACTTTCAAGTTTGTGATTTTGCCTCTACATTGATGCCTGAAAATGAACAGGGCGTAATTTATTTTAATCCGGAATACGGAGACAGGTTAGGAGATGAGATTGAATTGCAAGATACCTATAAGCGGATGGGAGATTTTTTAAAGCAACGATGCAAAGGATATTGGGGATATATTTTTACAGGTAATCTGGAGCTTGCAAAAAAAATCGGGTTAAAGCCTAAAAGAAGAATTGAATTTTATACAGGTAAAATAGATTGCAGATTGTTTGAGTATGAATTATATGCAGGAAGTAGGGTTATCAAGGATTAAAATATTATTGATGGTTAAATAAAAAAAACCTTCGGACTATCCGAAGGTTTTTTATAAAACTTACGTTGAAATTACATTCCCATTTTTACTTTTAAATTAGCGTCAATGGCATCTAAGAATTCCTCAGTATATAAATAGTGTTCTCCATGGTTTACTTTATTTCCATGAATGCAAACTGCAAGATCTTTGGTCATTTTTCCGCTTTCAACTGTTTCGATACATACTTTTTCCAAAGCATTGCAGAAGTTGATCAATTCCTGGTTGTTATCTAATTTGCCACGGAAAGCCAATCCTCTAGTCCATGCAAATATAGAGGCGATAGGATTGGTGCTGGTAGGTTTACCTGCCTGATGATCACGATAATGGCGTGTTACGGTACCATGCGCTGCTTCTGATTCCATGGTTTTTCCATCAGGAGTAACCAATACAGAAGTCATTAGTCCCAAAGATCCGAATCCTTGCGCAACGGTGTCACTTTGTACATCTCCATCATAATTTTTACAAGCCCACACGAAATTGCCGTTCCACTTCAATGCGCTGGCAACCATATCATCTATCAGACGATGTTCATAAACAATACCCGCTGCTTCAAATTGAGTTTTGAATTCGTTCTTATATACCTCTTCAAAAATATCTTTGAATCTTCCGTCGTATTTTTTAAGGATGGTATTTTTTGTGGAAAGGTATAGCGGCCATTTTTTGCTCAAAGCCATATTGAAGCAACTGCGTGCAAAACCAAAAATACTTTCATCCGTATTGTACATGGTCATAGCAACGCCATCACCTTTGTAATTATACACTTCAAATACTTGAGGTTCACCGCCACCTTCAGGTGTAAAAGTCATGGTTAACTTTCCTTTACCTTTAATAACGGTGTCGGTTGCACGATATTGATCACCAAAAGCATGACGGCCTACTATTATAGGAGCAGTCCAGTTTGTAACAAGACGGGGAACATTTTTCATTACAATAGGTTCTCTAAAAACCGTTCCATCCAGAATGTTACGAATGGTACCATTAGGACTCTTCCACATTTGTTTCAGGTTGAATTCTTTTACACGTGCTTCATCCGGAGTGATGGTTGCGCATTTTATTCCAACACCACAGGCTTTGATAGCATTTGCAGCATCAATAGTAACCTGATCGTCTGTTTGGTCGCGATATTCCATTCCCAAATCATAATATTGGATGGGCACCTCTAAATAAGGGAGAATCAATTTGTCCTTGATGAATTTCCAGATGATTCGGGTCATTTCATCACCATCTAATTCCACAACGGGATTGGTTACTTTTATTTTTGACATAATGTGTTGATTTTTGAAATGCAAAATTAAGGAAAAAAAGCCCTGTAGATTGAGTCTATCAGTTACTTTTTAACCAACAGACACAATCTATGGATTCAAAACATTATTCATAAATAGTATTTATTATGATTTTTCTTCCCAAATCTGACAAAGATGTACGATTGTTTCAGAGGCTTTAACCATATCGTTTACACCAATCCACTCGAGTTTGCTGTGGATATTTTGCATACCGGTAAAGATGTTGGGGCAAGGTAAGCCCATATAACTCAACCTGCTGCCGTCAGTTCCTCCACGAATGCTTTCTTTTTTTAGCGCAAGTCCTGCTCTTTCGATGGCTTCTGCAGCATAGTTGGCCACCTGAGGACAGGTGTCCAATATTTCTTTCATATTTCTATATTGCTCTTGCTGGGTATATTCCATCGTTGCACCTGGAAATTGGGCAACTACATTTTCAGCAATTTTTTTAAGTCTCTCATGATGAGATGTCAAGCCCTCAATGGTAAAATCTCTTACGATAAAACCAATGGTAGTTTTTTCTGCAATGCCATTAACGGAAACGGGATGAACAAAGCCCTGACGATTTTCTGTTGTTTCGGGGCTCCATTCATTTTTGGGTAATGCATCTAAAACAGCACCAGCTATTTTAATTGCATTTACCAAAGTATCTTTAGCATAGCCTGGATGAGCAATTACACCATGTATTACAATGGTCGCAGCATCAGCACTGAATGTTTCATCTTCCAAACATCCTGCTTCACCGCCATCAAGTGTGTATCCGTAATCAGCACCTAATTTTTTCATGTCAATTTTTGCTGTTCCTTTTCCTACTTCTTCATCGGGCGTAAATACAATTTTAATTGTTCCATGTTTTATTGTAGGGTTGCTGATTATATATTGAACTGCTTGCATGATAACCCCCACACCACTTTTGTCGTCTGCCCCTAAAAGCGTATTTCCGCTTGCGGTAATAATATCGCTTCCAATGTGATTTTTTAAATAGGGAGAATC
>CANFOP010000047.1 GCA_947448685.1 Chitinophagaceae bacterium
CATATGAATTGGCATCAAACAAAAGACTTGTCAATTATACAGGAAATACGCATGAAATACTTGTAGGATTTATTATTGGCAACACCTACGGTGATTCTTGCCCAAGAAATGTCTGGTAAAATTCAATGACTTTCATTGATTACATTACTGTGTGTATTGCAGATATATCAATGCTATTGTTGCCATTGTCATAATAAAAAATGTTATCCAGCCCAATATATTTGACTTCTTGCTGTTTGTATATTTTCCCATCACTTTTTTATTGTTGCAAATATGCAAGATAATTGCAATCAACACAGGTGCGGTTATGCCATACAGTATGGCTGAATAAAACAAAGCTTTCATAGGACTTATTCCAATATAATTGAGAGACAAACCAATCAACAATGAAACTGCTATGATGATGTAAAAAGGACGTGCTTCATGAAACTTGTTATCCAATCCTTCTTTCCAGCCAAATGTTTCACAGAAAATATAAGATAATGAACCGCTGAGAACCGGTATTGCTATCAAACCTGTTCCGATGATTCCTATGGCAAATAAAAAATAGGAAAATTCTCCGGCAACAGGTCTCAATGCCTGAGCAGCTTGTTCTACTGTATCAATTTTATGGATGCCGGCATTAAACAACACAGTTCCTGTTGTTAAAATAATGAACCATGCTACAACTCCTGAAAATCCCATCCCGAAATCTACATCCTGCTTCATATCATGAATCAATTTCTTATCTACCATGGTATGAGTTTTCATATGTTTCATCTCTTCTACTTCCATTGTGGCCTGCCAGAAAAACAAATAAGGTGATATTGTTGTTCCAAGAATTCCTACAATAACACTAATAAAATCCTTGTCAAATTTTATAGAAGGTATCAAAGTGGCAGAAAAAACAGACAACCAGTTTTGTTTGAATAAAAACGGAACAATAAAATATACCAACAATACAATACACAGATATTTAAGAATAGAAGCGATTTTTAAATAGGGGAAATAAATGATGCTGATTAATAAAATGATGGTAAATACAACACTGAAATAAGATGCATCGATGGCAGGAAACAATAAATTACCAACTGCTCCCATACCTGCGATGTCTGCACCAATATTCATAACAATAGCCGGACAACTGAATAATAGCATGACATATAATATCCATTTTGGGTAATAAGTTTTTAAAGTGCCGGTTAATCCTTTGGTGGTTACCATTCCTATTCTGGCACACATTTCCTGAATGGCTGCCATCAAAGGAAAGGAAAGCAAAACAGCCCAAAGGGTGGAAAGACCAAAAGCCGCACCGGCCTGAGAGTAAGTTGCTATACCTGATGGATCATCATCGCTGGAACCTGTTACCAAACCCGGACCAAGTTTTTTCCACAAAATAGATAATTTTGAAGGACGATTCATTGTATGGATAATTTACTTAAAGGTACTGTGATTACAACTAAATAAATTTAGAATTATGGATTAAAAACTGCTGCTTTAGCTGCATGATTTAAAACAATATTTTTATCTTCCAATTTTCTTTTACCTAAAATCTTTTCCAGATCTTCTTTGTATAGCGTCTCTTTAATTAATAATTCGGTGGCTACTTCATCAAGTTGTTTTTTATTGTTCAACAACAAATCTTTCGTTCTTTTATAGTTATCATTTATCAGATTTCTAACTTCCTCATCAATCAATTTACCCGTTTCTTCGCTATAGGGCTTTTGTAACGCAGTTTCTGTTTGACCTGTGGAATCATAAAAACTAATATGACCGATTTTTTTACTGAAGCCATAATAAACTATCATGGTATAGGCTTCCTTTGTGGCTTTTTCCAAATCATCCAATGATCCGGAAGTTATTTCTCCAAAAATTATTTCTTCTGCCGCACGACCGGCTAATGCTGCACACAATTGTTCTGAAAATGTTTTCTCTCCTCGAATATTTCGTTCTTCGGGAAGATACCATGCTGCACCCAATGACTTCCCTCTTGGAATGACTGAAACTTTCAACAAAGGATCTACACGTGTAAGCAACCAACTTACAACTGTGTGACCTGCTTCATGATAGGCGATAATCTTTTTTTCCTTTTTTGAAATAATCCGGCTTTTTTTCTCAAGCCCAGATACGATTCTTTCTATTGCATCAATAAATTCTAATTTACCTATTTTCTCTTTTTTATTTCTTGCGGCTATTAAGGCTGCCTCATTACATACATTTGCAATATCAGCACCGGAAAAACCTGGTGTTTGAGAAGCCAGTAACTTGATATCAATATTGTCCTCCATTACTAAATTTCTGATGTGCACTTTGAATATAGCCTCGCGTTCATTTAAATTAGGAAGTTCGAGATAAATATGCCTGTCAAATCTTCCTGGTCGAAGCAATGCAGGGTCTAACATATCTGCCCGATTGGTAGCAGCAAGAACTATAACTCCTGAATTGGTTTCAAATCCATCCATCTCTGTCAGTAATTGATTTAAAGTGCTTTCTCTTTCATCATTGGAAGAATTCATAAAAGCCCCCCTGCCTCTTGACCTTCCAATCGCATCAATCTCATCAATAAAAACAATACAGGGAGCTCTTTCTTTTGCACTTTTGAAGAGATCCCTCACCCTTGAAGCGCCTACTCCTACAAACATCTCAACAAATGCCGAGCCGGAAATTGAAAAAAAAGGCACGCCTGCTTCCCCTGCAACTGCTTTAGCCAGTAAGGTTTTACCAGTTCCGGGAGGACCAACTAATATGACTCCTTTAGGAATTTTAGCACCAATCCTTGTATACTGATCAGGCTTTTTCAAGAATTCTACAATCTCTTTCACTTCTGCTTCCGCTTCCTCTAAGCCGGCAACATCATCAAATGTGGCAGTTGATTTTTCATTTTCAATGATTGTAGCGTTTGATTTTCCAAAATTTAAAATAGAAGACCCTGAAGAGCCAGGGATATTAGTCCTTCTGATAAAAATATTCCAAAATACAATCAATAAAATGATAGGTAAAAGCCATCCCAGCATTCCAAAAAATGAAAAGCCTGATTTTTCATATCGCACATCCACTCTGTCTTCTTCCTGAATGTTTTTCTGGGCATCATTCAATTGATTTTGAAATATTTCAACTGACCCTATGGAAAACCAGTATTGAGGACCAGTTGCAGAAGGCTTACCATAGCGCTGTCTTAATGTATTTTTCAGATAAGGATCTTTAAGTTGCTGTGATTTGATATAAACATCTACTTTCTCGTTATTAACCACTACTAATTTATCCACAGTATTTTTTGAAAGCATATCCTGACTGAACTCATGCCAGCTGATTTCCTTACCATTAGAATTGTTTCTCAAAATTGAAGGAAACAATATGAATAATATCAACAAAATATAAATTATCCAGGTATACGAGAATTTAACTGAAGAGTTTTTGTCAATGTCAGTTTTATTTTTTTTCTTGGGCATTCATTTTTTTTTATCACTTATGAGTGTGGTATAAAAAAGCATCTATCAAAAGATAGATGCTAATCAATCGAACAGCAATATTCTAAACAGTCTCAAACACATCACTGTACACAATCTCCAATTTATTTTCCACTTTGTTTACACCAGGCGCTGTCCAAGCTGCATGTTCGGCCTCTTCCTTTTCAGCAAAAGACCTTACCGTTCCTTTCAAGGTAACTTTATCTCCGGATGTTTCAATGTATATTTTATCCGCATCATGTCCCGCAGTTCTTACAAAGCAATCTTTAATTTTTTGTTTGACATCAACCGAAGAAGGTCGCTGATATACCGAAACATTATTAATGATACCCCTCACTCCGCTAATATTTTCAAGAGCGGTTTTTGCAGCAAGTCTTTGATAACTCCAATCAACAGTACCTTCCATCGTAACAAAACCATCTTCCACTTTCAACCTTAATTTCTGGTCAGGTACTGAACTATCCCATTTAAGTGCATTCAAACATGCTTCTGCAATTTCTGTATCAGTTTTTCTATTTGAAGGAGAAACACCTACCTGAATATCTACTGCAACAGCCTTTACACCATAGATACTTTTCGTAACCCTTTCTGCTGCCATTTTTTTGGAATAGGTATCTACCATACCAGAAAGAGTAACAATTCCATTTTTAACGGAAACGCCTATTTCCGAAGCATTTAAAAAAGGTTCCCATTTCAATTGAGTTTGAACATCCGTTTGAATTTGCTGATCATTCTTCATCATGATAATTACTTTTTAATTTTTAATAAATGAAATAAACTGAAATATTGTATTGTATAATACCTGTCAAATATATTCGAATAAAGAAGCTGAATTAAAACCTTATGTCATCTTACATAATGAAATTGATCATTAGATTAAAATCCAACAAAACAATGAAGAATCATCTTTTTAACTGATGCCTGATAAGCTGTTTTAAATTGAAATAAAATAAATTGTTCGGTATTAAAATCAATAAATTATATGACAATAGAATTTCATAACCCAATAGGAATTATTAAAAAAAAGGAAATAGATTTCATCCGCGATAAATTAATAGCCTGTCATCATGCATTCGATAAAATAAGCAGAGCAGAAGTTTATTGTAAAGAAATAAAAATAAATTCGGAGAATAATTTTGCATGCACTATCAACATAGATATTTTTGAAAACTCTTTTTATATCAACAAAACAAGTTCTTCCTATGAAGCATCCATTATATCGGTAATTGAAGCCATTGAGAAAAAAGTTGATGAATGGATAAAAGAGAGTTCAAGTACTTTAGATGATGTGTTAACCACTATTAAGATATGATTATAAAAATCTAAAAAGGTGATAATGAAATAATTTTTTATTCGAATAGTTTGCCTGTCCTGGATACAGGTTCTATGTAAGGCAGGCCCAAAGATTTATATACACTCTCCTCTGTCTTCCCGGCAATTTTTTTACCGGACACCATTTCAAAAACACCATATTCATTTACTTTCAGTCCTTTCTTTTTAGCAAGTGACCGCAACAAGATATTGTGCTCTTTTGAACCTGTAAAATATAAAAGTGCGGCTCCATATTCATCTTCATCAACAACCCTGATATCACATTGCATATCTTTATAAGTTAGCACAACACCGGCTTTAGTTGTCCCTTTCAGCAAAACCCTCTTTACAGGATTTAGTTGTACAAATTCATCAATAATATTCTTTTTATTAAGTTTGGAAGTAGCTACAATTATATCAATATCTCCGACTGTTTCTTTATTTCTTCTGATACTGCCTGCCAAAGAACTAAACTTCACACCTTCTATTTTTTTTACCTGGTCTAGTATTTCAATCGCTATGTCATAGGCCTCTTTGTAGGGGATTCTGATCCGTTTATCATTATTTAAAATGAGCGCATTTTTTATCAAATTAATTTTCCTTTCTTTGATTCCTTTTATATTTAATAATTGCCCCTTATTTATTTTGGTGATTAACTCCGCTTTTGATTCTGTATGTAATTTATCATGCAGTAATCTTACCGTCGCGGGACCAATTCCATCAATCTTCATCAATTCCAATAGGTCCATTGGAATAGTTGTTTTTAATTGCTCAAATGCCTTAATCTTTCCTGTATCCAGATATTCTATAATTTTTTCTGCAATACTTTTACCAACACCTTTCAAACGGTCGAGCGCTGCGAACTTATGATTGAACTTATCTATGGGCTCAGTCATATTGGCAATGGTTTTAGAAGCATTTTCATAAGCAATAGCCCTGAATCGCTGATTAATTCCCATATACCTGTAACAATCAGACATCGTTTTAAAAATGTCTGCAAGCTCTTTATTATGACTCATTGAAACTATCGATAACTGTGAAGTCTTCATTAGTAAAAAATCATATCATCCAGTACATTAAAAAAAGAGCAGGTTTTTAACCCTGCTCTGAACAACTTATAAAGTCTCGGCTTCTAACCTTGAATCTTTATAAATCTATTTATGTTAAGAAACTATTCCATCAAACATCAATTTTTCAATCCGCATAAAAATTGATTTCACCCTCATGCAACTCTACTTTGTGTACATCCGATTGAACAATCTCTTACTAAACTGAAACAAAAATAATTAAAGAGTAAGCCTATAAAAATAACTGACATCATTCATCAGAATGATGTAGTTTGTCAAGAATAAAATATATTACAACACTGACCAATGCTGAAAAATAACACCAAACAGAAATAATATACTCTTTGTAAAATATCAAAGTAATTGTGTAAGACAATATAATCAGCATCCCCATCCATTTCATTCTTTTTACACTGGAAATAAATTGAGGCAATACCGTTGAAATGCCATATGCAATACTCGCAAATGTCATAAAGGATGCTGGAAAGTCCATTATGTATTTAATATGATAAATGCCCGATTCCATAGTCACAGGAAATCTGATTAAAAAAAAAGCATAAGAGACAGACAACATGATTCCAGCTATTGAAATAAAACGAAGAAGCTTTATTTTGACCGGATTCTTCTCAAGCAGATAAATAGAAGCAGGTACAAATGAAGGCCACAAAACATATGCGAAAATAAGGTAGAAGTGTAAAAGCATTGTACGATATATGTCATCATTATCAGTTTTTACAGAAAGCCATATAAATCCTTCGGTCAATTGCTGTACAGCAAAAAAGAAAGGAATACTTGCAAACATCACCTGTGATTTTTTTTTAGTGTTGGCCACACAACCAACTCCTATTATGGAAAGAAGAATAGCAGAACCAAAACTGGCACTAGTAGAAAAACACATGTTTATACATTTAGCAAAAAAATAAAAATTGAATATTCAGAAAAAAAAGAAAAGAATAATTAACATCAAACATCCTTGTTAAAAATTATAATCATCAAAATAATACATTAAGGGATTTTTTAAAAAACAATCGGTTTCAGTATCATCTCATTAAACCGGTGTTTAAAAATAAATATTATAATATAATATACTCTGTGCCTATCTTATCATATACTGAATGGATTTATTCGTTATATGTAATTAATCGATATGTAACTTTTAAGGTTTTTAAAAAAAATGAGGAAATTTTCAGTAATTATTATATTTTAGCGTACTTCAAGTGCATATATTATATACTTCAATGATAAGTATGATTATTTGCACCAAAACTATTAAAACTCATTATGAGCAAAAATATACCATGGCAATTTTTTAATGGTAAAATTCTTAATTATAATCCCATCTGTATAGGCTCTATTAAACGATATTTTTCTAGGCTTTTTTTGAGCATTTACCCTATTTACTTTATCATTAGATTGAGAAACAATTTTCAATCTGACAATATTTATTATGTTTCAAAAAAAAATTTGCATATTGATAATTTAAACTCAAACCATACTTACAATTAAAAGAAAAAACAAAAAATAAACTCAGGTAAAATGAACAAGTTAAAACTCCTACTATTTTCTATTGCAGTATTTTACTCAATGGCAAGTTTTGCTCAAATTCCGGCAAATGACAATCCATGCAATGCAATTTCATTGCCAAATGCAAGTAATACATGTACTTCTGTAAGCGGCACCACTGTAAATGCAACTATTACTTCCGGAATTTCCGGCGCACCTTGTCTTGTTACTGTAAACGAAGATGTATGGTTTAAGGCTGTAATTCCTGCCGGAGGTACTATCATTTTGAAAACAACCGCAGGAACTATGACTGACGCTGTAATGGCTGCTTATACAGGCACCTGTAACTCTTTAGTAGAAGTTGGATGCGATGACAATACAGGTCCAGGCTTGATGCCAGAATTAACTTTATCCGGATTGACCCCTGGTACCAATCTATGGATCAGAGTATGGGCTTTTGGTTCAACCGGAAGCGGCACTTTTGATATTTGTGCTGCTTTACCTCCTCCACCCCCATCCAATGATGATCCTTGTAACGCCACTCTACTAACGGTATCTAATACATGCAGTTTTCAAACTTTTACCAATGAAAATGCCACTGCTTCTTCCAATATACCAGCACCTGGTTGTGCAGGATATACCAGCGGAGATGTTTGGTTTAAAGTTGTAGTACCTGCCGAAGGTGCGATTGATTTCAATACTCAAGCTGCTGTAATGACTGACGGAGGTATGGCCATTTATTCTGGCTCTTGCAATAATTTGAGTCTGTTGCTTTGTGATGATAACACAGGCGCTGGCAATATGCCAGAAATCATAGCTTCCGGATTAAGACCAGGAGATACGATTTGGGTAAGAGTTTGGGAAAACGGGAACAACAACAATGGTACTTTTGATATTTGTGCTTCTATCCCTACCTCCTTACTTTCCAATGACAATCCATGTACTGCTACTCTTTTAACACCTGACACCATATGTAACAATATTTCTTCTACAACTGTCAATTCAACTTTTTCTTTAGGAATACCTGCACCTTCCTGCGTTACCGCTGTTAATGGTGGTGATATCTGGTTTAAATCAGTTGTTCCCTATACAGGTGGTATTAATCTATTGACCACAGCCGGTTCTATGACCAATGCAGTAATGGCTTTATATACAGGTACAAGCTGTGGGGCATTGACATTGGTTGATTGCGATGATAATTCAGGGCCAGGAAATATGCCCCAGTTAAACACTTTAGGACTAAATCCCGGAGATACCGTATGGATAAGGGTTTGGGCTTCCACCCTTACAGGATCAGGAACTTTTAATATTTGTGCTACCATTCCTCCTTTTCCTCCGTCTAATGATGAGCCTTGCACCCCTGCAAACTTAACAGTAACACCAACTACTTCTTATCAAATTTTCACTAACGTAAGTGCCACTCCAAGTCCCAACGTACCTGCACCCAGTTGCGGAAGTTATTCAGGTGGAGATGTTTGGTTCACTGTTACAGTTCCTTCAGGAGGTGCAGTTAAAATTGAAACACAAATAGATGTAATGACTAACGCAGCAATGGCTGTTTATAGCGGTAGTTGCTCCAATCTAACTGAAATCCTTTGTAATGACAACGGAACAGCCATGCCGATAGCGACTATTTCCGGACAAACTCCGGGAAGTACCTTATGGATTAGGGTTTGGGGATATGGAACCAATAACTTTGGTACGTTTGGTATCAGTGCATCTATTCCTCCTCCACCGCCATCCAATGATGAACCTTGCAATGCAACATTATTACCAACACCAACTGATATTTGCAACTACAGTACATATACAAGTGCAGACGCTTCTACTACAACCGGAGTTCCTGTTCCAAGTTGCGGAAATGCTCCGGGAGCAGACGTTTGGTTTAAAGTAGTTGTACCACCGGGCGTTTTTGGCTTACACATTCAAACTCAATCAGGTGGAATGTTTAATGGGGTATTGGCTGCTTATTCCGGTTCAAACTGTGGATCATTAACTGAAATTGGATGTGATGACAATGGTACAGCAATGCCAGATTATGCCGCATTTAATTTAACCCCGGGTGATACTATCTGGATAAGAGTATGGGGTGCAACTTCTTCCAATGATGGAGACTTCGGTATTTGTGTAACAACAATATCTTCTCCTCCACCTTGTAATACTTCTACTCCTGCAGCAGATGTTTGCGATGTTGCTCCCAGGGTTTGTGATTTCAATGGTTATTGCGGTAACACATCTGATTCTTATAACCCAGATGCATGGCTTGAGTTAGACAATCTATTCAGTGATTGTCTTGGAGGTGCTTCTATAGAAAATGATTCTTACATTACATTCATAGCAAATGATACTTCCGCTACTTTCAATGTATGGGTTACATCCAGTCAATTTGGAAATGGAATTCAAATGATGTTCTATGAAGGCGAATGTAATTCAACGGCTCCGGTTTGTCATGGTGGATACAACAACATGACTCAAAGCAGTGTCCCTTACCTGGTTACAGCTAATAACCTTATTCCCGGCAACTCTTACTATCTGTTATTTGATGGCTATGCAGGAGACGTTTGTGATTATTCTCTTGCGCCGGTATCAGGTGTAAGTATCTTAAGCATCAGTCCGGATGCACCCATTATTTGCAGCGGCTCCAGTGTTTCACTAACTGCCTCTGGTGGAGTTGATCCTTATAAATGGTATATCACGGGCAATACAGATACTACTCTTGGAGCAATCATCAATGTTACCCCTTCTTCTACTACAACTTATACAGTGCTGACTTCCAATACAGGCGTGGGTGGTTGTCCACTTACCAAAGATGTAACCGTTACGGTTACTCAAAAGCCCGAAGGGCCTATTGCAGACAGCATTGTCAATTATTGTAAAGATGCAGTTGCTCCGGCACTTACTGCTACTGCTGATGCAGGAAATACTTTAAATTGGTATACTGTGGAAACAGGAGGAATTGCTTCACCCAATGCACCAACTCCTACTACTACTTCCAATGGAACAACCACTTATTATGTGAGTCAGTCCATAGGTGAATGTGAAGGACCTCGTGTACCCATTACGGTTAGTGTGAGTTCGTTTAATATTGAAGCAGGTGGTCCTGTTAATTTATTTACAGGACAAAGCTATCAGACCAATTTAACATTGACAAATTTATCAACAGGAGCAATTGACAACATACTTTGGAGCCCTGCTGATGGAGTAAGTGATGCCAGTGCTTTAAATCCATTAATTAGTCCTGTAATCAATTCCGGACAAGTAACTTACGAAGTAACTGTTACCGACACCCTTGGATGTACCGCTTCAGATGATTTGATATTCAACGTGATTAATTTATGTATCAGCGTTAAAAATGCCTTTACGCCTAACGGAGATGGTATAAACGACTACTGGCAAATTTATACCAGCAGAGACTGCATCAAGAAGGCGACTGTTACGGTCTTCAACAGATACGGAACCAAAGTATTTGAAACTCAAGACTATTTCAACAATTGGAATGGTACTTACAAAAACAAACCACTTCCAGAAGGAACTTATTACGGAGTGATTCAATTTGAATTGGTGAATGGTAAAAAAATATCAACCAAAACAGATATTACTATCTTAAGGTAATCAATACTATTTTTCAAATAGAAATGCCTCTCAGCAATGAGAGGCATTTCTATTTGAATTCTAATCAAACAAAAAGAATAAAGGTAAATGATGTTATTAAAAAAGCCCAGTAAAAATTGATAATCTATATCAAAAAATATTCCTATCCCAATCTAACCGATGTCATAGTTAAAGACCCTCCTACCGGTTTGTCATTAAAAAATGAAACGGTATCTTTTTTATCCTGCAATCCTACAACATAGAGCAGCGGCAAATAATGCTCAGGGGTTGGAATGGCCAACATGGCTTCTTTACCCAACTGATTGTATTGTATCAATGGCTGATGATTGTTGTGAATAATCAAATCCTTAAACTTATCATTCATTTCAAGAGCCCAGTCATATCCATAAGGTGCGCCACTTAATTTATCCCAGGCTACCATTCCTAAATTATGTACCATATTGCCACTGCCAATAATCAGCACCCCTTTTTTTCGAAGTTCAAATAACTCGTTGGCCAATTCATAATGAAACAAAGGACTTTTGGTAGAATCAATACTCAACTGCAATACAGGAATATCAGCATGAGGATACATATGCCTGACAATAGTCCAAGTACCATGATCTAATCCCCATTCATGATCTAAATGAACATTGGTAGAGTGTATCATAGAGGCAATGTCATTTGCCAACTTAGGGCTACCCGGCGAAGGATATTGAACCTGATACAATGCATCCGGGAATCCGCCGAAATCATGAATGGTTTTTGGAAAATCCATCGCTGTTACACCGGTACCTAAAGTGTACCAATGAGCTGAAATAACCAGTATGGCTTGGGGAACCTGAATTTCCTTTGCCAATGAGGCCCATTGATTACTGAATTCATTGTCCTCAATCCCATTCATAGGAGAGCCATGTCCAATAAATACGGCAGGCATTAAAGAATTTTGCCGAGGCAAGGTATCAGTAAAATTCTTTAATGAATTCATTGAATTTATTCCGCTCATAAGAAATATTGGTTGAATGATTTTCTTAATAAACTGACCTCTGCTGATCATTTATGAAGTTTGTTTTACAAATTGAATTTCAGCAGCAATTTTAACATCAGTACTTAGCAATACCCCTCCTGTTTCCAATGCTGCATTCCATGACAAACCAAAATCTTCTCTGTTTATTTTTCCATTAATAGAGAACCCTGCTTTTTCGTTCCCCCAAGGATCTTTGCTGATACCACCGAATTCCAAATCCAGACTTACATCTTTTGTAATTCCCTTGATGGTCAATTTTCCCTTTAGTTGTCCGTTTTCGTCATCGAAACGGTCTATGGAAGTAGACTCAAATTGTATTGTTTGAAAATTTTCAGCATCAAAAAAATCAGCCGCCTTTAAATGATTGTCACGATCAGTATTATTAGTACTGATAGAACCTACCTGAATG
>CANFOP010000048.1 GCA_947448685.1 Chitinophagaceae bacterium
ATTGCCAACATCAGTTACAGAAAAACAGCAGACGCCAATCAAGTACTATTGGGTGAAAAAGACATTTATGAACCAAGATGCAGAGAATGCGCACAGTCAAGTGACTAATTATTCAACCATCAACCCTTTCAAAATAATTCATGTCGCAATACTTTAAAATAGGGAAATTTGCCGCCAGTTTTGGACTTGGAGGCGAATTGGTTTTGCAACACAGTCTTGGAAAAAAAACAAGTTTGAAAGGACTGGAATATCTATACATGGAAGATATTCCCGGCAGTTTTATCCCCTATTTCATAGAAAAAACAACCATTAAAAACGAACAGGAAATTTTCATCAAATTAGAAGGAATAAACACCAAAGAGTCAGCAAGGAAACTGACACCTAAAAATATATGGTTGGAAGAGAAAGATTTTAAAAAATTTGCATTACAATCAGCCCCAATTTCATTGTTGGGATGTAAAATGATGAATGGAGAGGATGATTTAGGGGAAATTATTGAAGTACTTGAACAGCCGCACCAAATACTTTGCACTATCCTTTATAAAGGGAACGAGGCCCTTATCCCCCTCCACCAGGAAAGCCTTTTAAAAATTGATCAGAAAAACAAAATCGTTTTTGTTGACTTACCTGAAGGCCTGCTGGAAATTTATGAATAGCGAATTTTAATCCGATGATTCATTAATCAACTTTCACAAAAAAATAATTTTTGTCTTCTTTGTTAGAAATAATCTGCCCATTGCTGTTTGCCAACCTTAATACTGTAGTCCCCAGTGTATCCCAATATTGTTTTTGTTGTGATGTACTTGAAATAGAACATTTACCTATGTATTGATTACACGGATTTTTGTGGTCAGAAAATGAGTTTGCATAATCTGAATAAAAATAACTTGAATTGGCAATTCCGATTTTTATGAGATACAAACCCGGGCTGCCGATAATTAATGAAGGCGCCAATCTGTTATAGGGTTCAAGCCTGTTATACAGAAAATTATATCCCGATGATTGATACGGATTAGTCTGAAAAAATCCCTCTGAAACTATCGGATTGAACTCAATGTTTGCATAGTTCAACTCAGGGCCAGAGGTTACATTAACTACTTTATAAGGCTGAATGCTTGCATAAAGGTTATTAGATGGCAATACTGGATTTTCACCATTGATAGAATGGAAGGTATCATTTATAATCGAAAACATGTTTATAGTATCTGCCACATGAAAAGAATGATCATTGTTATATACTTCAAATGGCAAGGGAATTGAATCATACGTATACCGGTCGCAAATATCGTGCCCTCTGTCCCCGCATTGAAAACCCGGAGATACCATTGTATAGAATAGTAAAATAAACATTACAATTAAACTGTTCTTCATATAAATTGATTAAAGGATAAAATTAAGATTGTAATGAAAAATAAATGTCATCATAAAGTCATTTTTCAGCAACTAGTCATCAATTGTTTTTTTTCAATTGCTGCATCAATGCGCTGAATTCTTTTGGCATTTCTGCAATTAATTCATGACTTTCACCTAGCTCATCTTTAAAAACCAACTTATAAGAATGCAAAGCAAGCCTGCTAATCATTGGACGTTCTTCCTCGTCGTGTTTACTTAATTTGAACTTCTTTTTGAAAGAAGACAATAATACCGGTTTGCCATCCCCGTAAAGATTATCACATGCAAGGGGGTGCCCTATACTTTTTGCATGAACGCGAATTTGATGTGTTCTACCCGTATGCAATTGAAAACTAAGCAATGAATAACTGTTGTGGGATTCAATGACTTCATATTCCGTTGAAGATTCTTTGCCATTTCTGTGAACAGTCATCATACCTTTATTGACCGGATGTTCAGATATGGGTGCATTGATTAATCCTGATTTTTCAGCAGGGCGACCTAATACAATACCAAGATAATATTTTTCAATTTTTCTCTCTTCAAACAATCGGGAATAGAATTTGTGAGCATGTTCATTTTTGGCAAATATTACTATTCCGCTGGTGTCTTTATCCAATCGATGTACTGTAAAAATGCTACCGTATTTGTCTGTTAAAAATTCCTTCAAAGATTTTTCAGATTGCTCTCTGTCAGGAATAGTGAGCATTCCTGCAGGTTTATTGACAGCAACAAAAGCATCATTTTCAAAAATGATTGATAGTTTTCTTTTATTCACAATAAAACTATTTTGGATTTTTTACTTTGGAAGCATTCATGTATTTCAGCAATCTGATTTCTTTTTCACTTAGATATCGCCATTTTCCTCTTTCCACATTTTTTTTTGTTAATCCGGCATACATCACACGATCCAATGCTCTTACATCATATCCAAGATGTTCAAAAATCCTTCTTACAATTCTGTTACGTCCACTGTGAATTTCAATACCGATAATTGATTTATCTTTTGAGTCGGCATAAGCAAGGCTATCCACATATACCTGACCATCTTCCAAGGTTAGTCCTTTTAGAATTTTATCAAAATCCGCTTTGGTTAACACTTTATCCAACTTTACTTCATACACTTTTTTAATTTCAAAACTTGGATGTGATAATTTCTGTGTCAAATCACCGTCATTAGTCAGCAATAACACTCCAGATGTATTTCTGTCTAACCTTCCTATTGGATATACTCTCTCTTCAGTAGCCGCTTTGATAAGTTGCAATACCGTTTTCCTTCCCTGAGGATCATCCGTAGTAGTAATATAATCCTTTGGCTTATTCAGTAAGATATACTGCAGATTTTTTGTCACAAATAATTTTTTGTTGTTGAACAACACTTCATCTGTCACTTGTACTTTATAGCCTGGTTCTTTTACAATGTTTCCATTGATCTTTACTTTCCCATCTGTAATCAATGCAACGGCATCTCTTCTTGAACACACTCCGCAATGGGCAAGATATTTATTCAATGGCATCACATTCTGTACTGATGAAGTTTGTACAGATGATTTAACCTTCACTGAAGTTGAATTCGGCTTATCTTTTTTTGTTGATTTGTTTTCAACCGGATTGGCAAGTGCATTTTTTTTAGCCATTCTTGCCTGGTATTTTTCTTCTTTGATTTTATCAAAATAGGCGGCTCTTTCTTTTTTTACTTTTTTCTTTTCCTGACGAAAGGCTTCTTTTACTGCACTATTTTTCTTTTTGACTACAAATTTCTGAAAAGGTGATTGACTCATATTTTGTTTGATTTATACTATTTTTCAACAGTAATGAAATATGAAGATACAAAAAAAGCGCACCATATCAGTGCGCAGTTACAATATTCAATTAAAACTTTCATCTCTATTTTTGCTCATTGGGCTCTCTTCTATCCCTTGATTTCTTGATTGTTTTCAACTTTTCTATTTGATCCTCGGTTAATACTTTTTTTTGAGCGTCTTTTCCCTCATTCATAATTGCTTTCATTCTGATACGCTTTTCCTGATCGTTTAATTTGGAGTCATTTTTAATTTTCTCCAAATCTGTTCTCTTTTTTTCTTGCAAAGTCTTCATCTGACTAACCTGATCATCTGATAAATCAAGTTTTTCCCTCATCATACCGAAACTCTTGATACGCATCTCTTTTTTCTTCAATTCATGCAACTGTTTCATGGTTTCCATTCTGTTTTTTTGTTCTTTTGTAAAAACAGTTTGTCTTTTGGCAATTAACTCTTTTCTTAAAGCTGTCTTACGATCGTTGTATTCTTTAATCGTAATATTTTGCTGCTGATCCAAAGCATCCATTTTTTTCTGATAATCCTGATGTATCTCTTTCAATTGTTTCTTTTGGGCATCTGTCAATTGAAGAATATCACCCATTTTCTTCCGATGCTGGTTTTTATTTCCCAAACCTTTTCCTTTGAAATTTTGAAAGTCTTTTCTATTGTTCTTCTCTTGTTGAGCGAATGAAAACGACACAACAAACAAGAAAGCAAGGATTAAAAAAAATATTTTTTTCATATGATTTAATTTTAAAAATGAGTATTTAAGACTCTGTATTTGTATAAAGGTTTAATCAATCTCAATAATTTTTTCTAATTCAGATTAGTTTTTGTTAGCCAATTGACCGCATGCTGCATCAATATCTTTTCCTCTGCTCCTTCTAACCCTGACGTTTACCCTATTTTTAGCCAAATGATCGGTAAATAACTGAGTTGCGTCCTCATCAGGCTTAAAAAAATCAACTCCTGAGACAGTATTGTATTCTATCACATTAATTAGATGTGTTGGAATTTTTCTGTAAATCTTTATCAAATCATTGGCATCCTCAATACTGTCATTTTTATTTTTAAACAATATATACTCCAGCGTTATATCATTCTTTGTTTGATCGTAAAAATAATTTAAGGCTTCAATTAATAAATCAATGGTGTTGGTTTCATTGATTGGCATGATTTCATTTCTCTTCTTATCCGTAGGAGCATGCAATGACAAGGCAAGATTGAATCGTACCTTATCATCACCCAGTTGTTTAATCATCTTTGCAACTCCAGCTGTTGATACTGTTATTCTTTTTGGGCTCATATTCATACTGTCCGAAGCCGTTATTCTATCAATTGATTTCAACACATTTTTATAGTTCAACAGAGGTTCGCCCATGCCCATATAAACTATATTGGTTAACTTCTTACCATATACTTTTTCACTTTGTTCGTTTAGAATTGCAACTTGATCATAAATTTCATCAAATCCCAGATTTCGTTTACGTTCCATCTTTCCGGTAGCACAAAACTTACAGGTTAAACTACATCCTATTTGAGAAGAAACGCAAGCCGTATTTCTTTTTTCAGTAGGAATTAATACACCTTCGATCAAATGGTTGTCGTATGTTTTGAAACGAGACTTCAACGTACCATCATTACTATGTTGAGTTGCATCGACAGTAATAGAATTCATATCAAAATCTTCTGATAGTTTTTTTCTCAACTCAATGGATAAATTATTCATATCGGCAAAATCGCGAATGTTTTTTTTCCATAGCCATTCATAAGCCTGTATTGCACGAAACTTTTTATCACCTATTGACTCAAAGTACTCTTTTAAGTCTGTTAGAGTCAATTCTCTTATATTTCTACCGATTTTCATACTGCAAAGATAATCAGTCAGGAACATTGAAACAGCTGAATTTAAGAAAGCCATTATATTTGCATAATCCTTATAAATTCATAATTATGGAAAAAGTTTTTGTAATTGATTCTGTCAGAACTCCTATTGGCAAATATGGTGGGGCTTTGTCTGGTGTGAGACCTGACGACTTGCTTGCCATTGTGTTAAAAGCACTTGTAAAGAGAAATAGCAATATTGATGTTAACGCTATAGAAGATATAATAGCTGGTGCAGCCAATCAAAGTGGTGAAGACAATCGTAATGTAGCCCGTATGGCATCTTTATTGGCAGGGCTTCCTACAACCATTGCAGGAAATACAGTCAACAGACTTTGTGCAAGCGGATTACAGGCTATTATGGACAGTGCCAGAACAATCGCCTGCGGAGATGCTCAAATAATGATTGCCTGTGGCGTGGAAAGTATGAGCAGGGCTCCATTTGTCATGCCCAAAGCAACAAGTCCGTTTGACAGAAATGCACAAATATTTGACACAACAATGGGATGGCGATTTGTAAACAGAAAACTGGCTGAATCCTATTTTCCCTATTCCATGGGAGAAACTGCCGAAAATGTAGCCAAACAATGGAATATCAGCAGACATGCCCAGGACGAGTTTGCCTATGAAAGCCAGGAAAAATATGAATTGGCTCATAAAAATCAGCGTTTCAATGATGAGATTATTCCGGTGGAAGTACAAATCGGAAAAGAATCGTTCGAATTCAATAAAGATGAACATCCTCGACTTTCATCACTTGAAAAACTGGCTCAATTGAAACCCGCTTTTATAAAAGATGGTACAGTGACAGCCGGAAACAGCAGCGGCATCAATGATGGTGCTGCCGCCATGTTACTGGCAAATGAAACTGCTGTTAAGAAATTTGGTTTAAAACCTATGGCTACTGTAAAAAGCATGGCCGTTGCAGGCGTGGAACCTGCTGTTATGGGTATTGGGCCTGTTCCTGCCTCATTAAAGGCACTTAAGCGTGCAGGCATCAACGTTAGTGAACTTGATTTAATAGAACTTAATGAGGCTTTTGCATCTCAAAGTATTGCTTGTATTCATGACCTGGGGCTTGACCTTGAAAAGGTAAATGTAAATGGAGGCGCTATTGCACTAGGCCATCCACTGGGATGCAGCGGTGTGAGAATAGCCACCACCCTCATACACGAAATGAAAAAAAGAAACAGCAAATACGGCCTGGCATCGATGTGTGTGGGCGTTGGACAAGGATCTGCCATTATTTTTGAAGGAATCTAGTCATAATAAATTAGGCAATTCAGTCAGTGAAATTTGTTGCTGCTCTCCTGTTGAAAGGTTCTTCAATATGCATACATTGTTTTCCATTTCCATACTGCCGATGATAACAGCAAATAAAATGTTTTTTTTGTCAGCATACTTGAATTGTTTATCCATCTTGGCCTGTTCGTGATATAATTCACAAGGGATTCCTTTTTCACGAACTGATTGCATGACAGCATAGGAGAACTTACTTTCCTCTGTTCCCATATTAAAAAACAGTGCTCTTGTGCTGATTTGAATATCTTGTGGGAATAGATTCAGTTCATCCAGTACATCATATATCCTATCCACTCCAAAACTAATCCCTACACCCGGAATATTATTAACTCCAAACAATGCTGTGAGATTGTCGTATCTGCCTCCCCCACCTATGCTTCCTATCTGGACTTCTGCTGGTGCTTTGGCCTCAAATATTGTTCCCGTATAATAATTCAACCCTCTCGCCAGCGTGAAATCAATATCAATATTCACTTTGGATGCTGTCTGTACAATGAATCGCAATTCTTTTATTCCATCGGCTGCCAGGTGATTATTGGACAGCAACAATTCTATTTTATTCAGTTTTTCTTCATTATTTCCGTTGACATTCAGGTATTGGTTGATAAAATCAATTTGAGTTACAGATAACCCACGTTGATTCAATTCCAGATTTACTTTATCGATGCCAATTTTATCTAACTTATCAATAGCGACAGTGATATCCGTCAATGAATCTGCCCCACCTATTTTTTCTGCAAGAGCTGCGAGAACCTTTCTGTGATTGATTTTAAGGCTGTAATTGTTGAGCCTAAGTTTAACAAAAACTGCATGATAAATATTTGACAATTCAACCTCATTGATAAGCGCCGTGCTTCCTACCACATCAGCGTCACATTGGGTAAATTCCCTGTATCTTCCTTTTTGAGGACGATCTGCACGCCATACTGGCTGTATCTGATAGCGTTTATACGGAAACGTTAGTTGGCCATGATTCATGGCCACATATCTTGCAAAGGGAATGGTTAAATCATATTTCAATGCCCTTTCCGTAAGTGCCGTACTATTTTTCCCATTTAATAGTTTTTCAAAACCTTCTTTTGCCTTTGCTTCGTTTTTAGGGTCATTTAACCCATTGTTAAGTATCTTGAAAATCAATCGGTCTCCCTCTTCCCCGTATTTGCCCATTAAAGTTTCAAGATTCTCCATCGCGGGTGTTTCCAAGGGTTCAAAACCGTAACACTCAAATACATTTTTTATGGTTGATAAAATATAGTTTCGCTTTCTGACAGTTTCAGATGAAAAATCTCTTGTGCCCTGAGGCAACGATGGCTTTGACATGCAGTAATTATTTTTTTATTTTTTCAACATGATTTTTAATGATCGAATCACAAGTACGTTCAATCAAATCAAAAACCTTTACATAACCGTCTTCATTTCCATACCATGGATCCGGAACGTTTTTATGTTCACCTGGATATAGTTCATCCAAAAATAAAGAAGTTTTTTCCGAGTCAAATTTTTCTTGGCCAATTTCCTTCATATAAGCCAATACATCATTAGCCATGGCATATAATTTGTCATATTTTGAAAAATCCAATTTGGTCAATTGTCTTGATTGTTGATGACTGATGTCTATACCGTTAGCCTTGGAAACTTTCTGACTCAAAAGATGCGGGGCTTCGCCATTATAAAGTCCGTTTGTTCCGGCGCTATCAACTATCCAATCCAATCCTGCCAGCTTCGCTTTATGTTGTAAAACACCTTCTGCTATAGGGCTTCTGCAAATGTTACCTAAGCAAACCATTAATATTTTCATTTCAGTTTTTTTAGTGCTCTATTCGTACATTCAATCACAAAATCATTCAATAGACTGAATGGTTTTACCATTTTAATTTCAGAAAATACAAACCAATGATAACACAAAGATAAATTTTACATCTAAGCCATTCAAAATCTTGTTATTTTATCTTAATTGTTTATTCAAAGCCTTTAAATGGTTGAGTTTATCATTAAATTGCAGAAATTAAAAAGATATAAAAAATGTCCCAGTCAGATAAACATCAAATCAGCCGAAGAGACAAAGGATTCATACTGATGCGAAGCATCATGGATTATGGAATGGGAATTTTGTGGGCCTCTATGGGAATTTTTCTGATTTTCATCAAATTTTTCAATACCAATTTGGTCGCCAGATTTGATGATCCTGTAATGAAAGGGTTTGGAGTAGTTTGCATTATTTATGGTTTGTTTAGAATATACCGGGGATATAAAAAAAATTATTTAAAAGAGAGATGATAATTAAATTTCAAAAATTTATTTGGCTTTTTATTTTTTCAATTTTGTTTTTAAGTTGCAAAAACAAAAAAAAACAACAGCATGAGACTCCTGAATCAGGAACCATCAATATCAGTGTTGATGAATCTTTTAAACCTGTAATGGAAGAACAGATTAAGATGTTCGAACTATCTTATCCGAATGCTCATATTATTGCTAACTACAAACCTGAGGTTGAATGCTTCAAAGACTTTTTCAAAGACAGTTCGAATCGGCTAATCATTGTTGGAAGAGGGCTAAACTCAAAGGAAGAACATTTCATGATTGATTCTTTAGGATACAATCCTGGTTGCAATGCAGTTGCCTCAGATGCTGTTGCAATTGTTGTCAATAAAAAAAATAAAGATTCTTTGTTTACGTTGTCTTCATTAAAAGATCAGCTTCAGGGAAAAATAAAAAGAGATAAAATAGTTGTATTTGATGGAATAAATGCTACCAGCACAGTCCGATATATCAGAGACTCCGTTTTAAAAAAAGAAGCATACGACACATCGGTGGTGAAGGCTTTAAAAAACAGTAATGAAGTGATTGAGTTTGTTTCTACTCATGAAAATGCGGTGGGTTTTTTGGGTATCAGCTGGATTGGAAATCCGGAAGACAGCAATCAAATCAAATTATTGAATTCAGTTAAAATGGGTTATGTAAGATGCGATATTTGCGAGGATAAACCATATGTAAAGCCTGTACAACAAAGTTTGATTACACGAAGATATCCATTGGTTAGACCCGTGTATTATATAATCAAGGAAAATTTTGAAGGATTAGGAACCGGATTTACTTCTTTCTTGAAATTTGAAAGAGGCCAGTTGATTTTCAGAAGAGCTTACCTGGGAACTAAAATGGATTTTAATACACGTAACGTTCAGATAAATGAATCTATTCAAAAAAAATAAGGAAAACTTTAACGGATAGATATTATTATCACGTGTGTATTAATTATTTTTATGCAAATTATAGACTACAAAATAAAAACAGCTAAGATGAAAAAGTTAAAGATTGTTTCACTGATGTTGATTGGTTTGTTAATTATCAATAACCTGAGGGCACAGACAATTGAGCAAGGTAAAAAGTTTATTTGCAATGAAAGGTATAAAAGTGCGAAAGAACTTTTTCAAAAAATAATTTCTACAGATTCTAATAATGATGAGGCGATATACTGGCTCGGTCAATCTATGATAAGACCAGATGATGCCACTCCAAAAGATTTGGCAGATGCTAAAAATCTGTATCAAACTAAACTCAATGTAAACAACAGCAACCTTTTAATGGCCGGGATAGGTCATGTGGAGTTGATAGAAGGCAAGGTTGCCGATGCACGTAATCATTTTGAAGCAGCCATATCTTTGAGTCAAGGTAAAAACATTGCTGTACTTAATTCCATTGGTTTTGCCAACGGAAATTTTGACTCCAAAAATGGAGATGCTTATTATGCAATCGAAAAACTAAAACAAGCAACTCTTTTAAAAAAATTCAATGACCCTGATGTATTGGTGAATTTGGGAGATGCTTACCGAAAAATAGGTGATGGAGGCAATGCTATTTTGTCTTATCAAGCAGCATTGAACTTAGATCCAAAATATGCAAGAGCGGATTACAGAATCGGAAAAATTTATCAGTCACAGGGAAAAGGCCAGGAATCAATTTATATGGAGCATTATGAAAAAGCAATGGCAAGCGATCCCACATTTGCACCTGTATATGGAAATCTATTTACTTACTTCTATGAAACCAATGTTGCAAAAGCATCAGAATATTTTGACAAATGGATAACCAATTCTGATGAAGACAATAAAACCTGTTATTACAGGGCTTCATTAAAATACGCTCAGGGATTATTCCTGGAAGCAATAAATCAAATCAACGAATGCATTGCTGCAGAAAGTCCAAATCCATATCCTAAACTTTTTGGGTTGAAAGCCAATGCATATTACAAATTAAAAGATTCCATCAAAACAATCGAATCTTACGCTGAATATTTCAAACATCAGGATGCAGATAAAATAGCTCCAAACGACTATGTAGACTATGCAATGAATTTATTGAAAATACCCGGTAATGAAGTACAGGCAGGTCTTTTGATAGACAAGGCCGTAGCATTGGATTCTATTGAGTCAAATAAAATCAATTATTTAAAAACCACTGCACAGTTTTTTGAAGTACGGAAAAAATTCAAAGATGCTGCGGACTGGTACAATAAAATTATTTCCGCAAAGAAAAATCCAAGCAAATTTGATATCAATACAGCAGGCTTCAATTATTTCAAAGGAGGTGCCTATCAACAGGCGATAGACGTATTTACTTTGTCTTCAGCAAAATTCCCGGATGACCCTTATGCTTACAATATGATTGGAAAATCTTCCTGGGCAATTGATTCAACAATGGAAAAAGGAATGGCTAACGCTGCATTTGAAAAAACAATTCAACTGGGTTTAACTGACACCATAAAATACAAAGCTCAACTATTAAATAGTTACAAATACTTTGTAGCATATTATGCGAACATCATGAAAGATAAAAATATGGCTATGTCATACGTAGATAAGGCCCTTTCATTAGACCCAACAGACACAGAGGCAAACAGTTTTAAAGCAGCATTGTTGAGTCCAAAACAAAACGCAAGTCCCAATAAGCAACCAGCCAAAAAGCCTTAAACCATACAATTGTTCTACCCAATAAAAAAGCTGTCGATAATTCGACAGCTTTTTTATTAATGTCATAAAACCGATTATGGAAATATTCCCAATTCTACATAACTGGTTGCTACTTTATTGATAGAACTAACGTAAGCGGCTGTACGCATATCAGGTATTTCAGGATTCTCTCTCCATATATCCATGATTTCTCTTGTTGCACTAATCATTGTTTCTTCTAGTCCGCTGTGAACCAGGTCTTGTTCATCAGGTCCGTGCATGATAAATTTGCGTTCTGTATCACTTACATTTTTTCCTGTCAATTCTTCTATTTGACTGAGAATATGTGTATTCATGTTTTCCGTAAACCGCTTTTCCATTCTGCCATAACGAACGTGACTTAAATTTTTCAGCCATTCAAAATAACTTACTGTAACTCCTCCGGCATTCAAGTACATATCTGGCACACAAAGTATTCCTTTTTTTACAAACACTTCATCTGCCTCAGGTGTACATGGACCATTAGCGGCTTCACCAATAATTTTGGCTTTTACTCTTGGTGCATTTTCACCATTGATGACGTTTTCCAAAGCGGCAGGTATAAGAATATCGCATTCCAACTCCAAAGCATCTGTATTTTTTGCCAGATTGGTTGCTCCCGGAAAATTCAATATTGAACCGGTCTTTTTTCTATGTTGGAATACCTCTTCCTCATTCAATCCATTGGCATTAAAAATAGCACCTTCAAACTCGGCCAATGCAATTACTTTCGCGCCTCCTTCTCTGAAAAATTTTGCAGAGTGATACCCTACATTTCCAAGTCCCTGCACCACCACTATTTTATCTTTGATACCAACAGTCAAACCTTGTTTTTTCATCACATCGGGCATGTTACATACTTCTCTGATACCAAAGTAAACTCCCAACCCTGTTGCTTCGGTACGCCCGCG